>CAYUJK010000100.1:7860-10366 GCA_964444895.1 uncultured Roseivirgaceae bacterium | reverse complement strand
AGGATGTGTTCCTTTTTTCCGACTCGATAGAAAAAAACATCACCCTCAACAATCCGAGTATTTCGCGGGAGAAAATCATGGAGGCGGCTGAGCTGGTGGGGGCGCGGAAATTTATTGAGCGGCTCCCCGGTGGACTGGAGTACGATGTGCGGGAAAGAGGCTCTACACTGTCCGTGGGGCAGCGACAGCTTATTTCATTCATTCGCGCCATGGTGTACGATCCACGAATACTCGTGTTGGATGAGGCCACCTCATCGGTAGATACGGAAACCGAGGAATTGATCCAGAGTGCCATAGAAAAGCTGATGAAGGGCCGCACTTCTATTGTGATTGCCCACCGGCTTTCCACCATTCAAAAGGCCGATAGCATCATGGTGCTGGACCACGGCGAGATCAAGGAGAAGGGCAAACACCAGGAACTTCTGGACTTGAACGGTTTCTACAAGCAGCTCCACAACATGCAGTATAAAGAGGTGGTGTAGGTAATCTGATTATGTTCTCCAGTCGACGCCCTGTTGAAGTCGAAATAGTCGGGCATTTTTTTTAAGTTGCAACTTTCAGACGTACATTATGGAAAATTGATTTTTGCGGAATATGCTTGTGATTCTATTTTTTTGATGATCTCCCAACGCCAAAGCCACCCAGAAACGATAGCAGCCCAGTGATAAGCGGAATAAGAACTTCATTTTTGTCCTTAAATAAATAAATCAAAAAACCAACAAACAAAAGACTTATAAGGATGATGAAACCTATGAAAAGTCTCTCCCGTTGCTTGTCTTTGAAATCTCTTTCATCTTGTTTTTCAGAGTTATCGATCATTTTTCCGATATGCTCGGGAGTAATTTTTTTTGCAAAAGGGTTTTGCACAGGGAAACTACCCATAAAGGCTAAGCTTTTCCTAATAAGACCTCTTTCATCTTTATCTTCAATGCCCTCTAAGATTTCATCGGGAATCGCAGGCCCGTCGTCAGCTTCTATTGAATCTTGTGAAGATTCCCCGGGCTTTCCTGGCTCCTTTTCTACCATTTTTTTTTGTTCAGACTCTTCGTTTTTATTGGATGGCATCTTCAAAAATCTTTTTTAATTTGGCGCTTATTAGTGTATTTGCTTGGTGAGCAATCATATTTTCTATAAACACACTTAAAAGCTTGTTCAGCGTTGACTCACTGATTTTATTCTCAGAGTAAAGCTTCACTAAAAACCTGTAGAACTCCCTGAATTTCTTATTAGACGATTCATCTGAAAAATAGATCAAACTTTCTAATACGTCTATACTTTGTCCTATGTGTTTAAGGTAGCTCAAAGTACTCTCGCTAAGCTTGATTTTATCTGGTTTATTGGCTACTGCTTCCATTCTTTTTCACTTTTTCTCCAAAACATCTGTTGGATTAAAGCCAGAAATATAGCAATTATTACTCCATCATCGTTGCTGTTGTAATAATTTTTGTGACTTTTATTGCCTGTTCCTCTGTTGTCAACAGTAATTTGTTTTCCAGCATAAATTGTAACTGCCTTTATAAGACATTTGTTTCACAGAGCTAAATAGCCAATATTTTAAGGTGTCATCTTCGACTATCAAGACTCGATAGAACAAGCTTTTGAGGGAATGAATAAATAATTAAGAAGTTTCAAAGTTATTTAGGCTTCAAATCTTCCAGCTCGCTCAGCTGAATGTTAAGCGCCCCTATGGAAAGTTGAATTTCAACTACCGACAATGTAAGTGACCCGATTAGCAGTATCAGGCTCAGGCCGAAAACATAAATACCAGCGAGACTCTGTCCGGTAAAGATCAGGAACATCGTCACTACGCAAAGCAGCAGGCTGAGTACGCCCATGGCCTGCATGTTCCTTATCAGTTTTACTCTCAGCCGAAGGTTTTTGATCTGCCCCCAAATGATGGCCTTTGGGTCGCGTTTGTAGTCTTCGTGTAGTTTTCTGATGAGGCTTGCCAGCGTCAAAAACCTGTTGGTATAGGCCAATAACAGAAGGGATATGGCGGGGAATAGCAACGCCGGTGTGGTGAGATCGAGGTTTGCAAATTTTTCCATAGCAGACATAATAAAAAAAGCCTCTCCTTATGACAGGAAAGGCTTTTGATATGAATGATTTAAATGATTGGGTTCATAATTTTCAGCGGTTAGCTTCCACAGGCTATGCATCCGTCCGGGTCGTCGAGCGAGCAGGCCATGTCCGATCGGTTCTGAGCTTCCAATTCTTCCGCGTTCGGCTGCGGTTGTTGCTCTTTCTGTACGGTGAACTTGATGGCATCTGCGGCGGCCCTGGTTCTCAGGTAGTACATGCCTGTTTTCAGGCCTTTTTTCCAGGCATAAAAATGCATGGAAGTTAGCTTTCCAAAGTTGGGGTCCTTCACATGGACATTCAGGCTCTGGCTTTGGCATATATAAGCGCCCCTGTCAGCAGCCATATCGATGATAGACCGCTGTGAGATTTCCCAAACGGTTTTGTAGAGTTCCTTAATGTCATTGGGAATGCCTGAGATATTTTG
>CAYUJK010000100.1:6133-7760 GCA_964444895.1 uncultured Roseivirgaceae bacterium | reverse complement strand
GCGAAGTAGATGGTTTCGAAAATTTCCTTGTTGAGCTGTCGCGCTTCGGGCGAGTCAAACGGATAGCGCATCAGTATGAAAGCGTCCGCAAGGCCTTGCACTCCAATGCCAATGGGCCGATGCCTCTTGTTCGAGTTTTCAGCCTCAGGCACAGGGTAGTAGTTTATGTCGATTACCTTGTTCAGGTTTTTTGTAACGGTATAGCTGATCTCATACAACTTCTGATGGTCAAACTTGCCCTCGTCTACGAACTTCGGTAGCGCAATAGACGCCAGGTTACACACCGCTACTTCATCCGGCGCCGTGTATTCTACGATCTCTGTGCAGAGGTTGCTGGATTTAATGGTTCCCAGGTTTTTCTGGTTCGACTTTTTGTTGCACGCGTCTTTGTAAAGCATGTAGGGAACGCCGGTTTCAATCTGTGCTTCCAGCACCTCAAACCAAAGGTCCTGTGCTTTTATAGTCTTGCGAGCCCTGCCCTCTTTTTCATATTTTTCGTAGAGCTTTTCAAATTCTTCCCCGTGTGTATCTGCCAGGCCAGGCGCTTCATTAGGGCAGAATAGCGACCAGTCTTCATTGTTTTCCACCCGCTTCATGAACAGGTCAGGTATCCAAAGTGCGTAGAATAGATCGCGCGCCCTCAGTTCTTCTTTTCCGTGGTTTTTCTTCAATTCCAGAAAGTCGAAAATATCAGCATGCCACGGCTCAAGGTAGATCGCAAAGCTGCCTTTTCGCTTTCCTCCGCCCTGGTCTACATAGCGAGCCGTCATATCGAAGTTACGGAGCATCGGCACAATGCCGTTGGAGACACCGTTGGTGCCGCGTATGTACGATCCTTTGGCCCGGATGTTATGAATGCTAAGCCCTATTCCACCGGCAGATTGCGAAATTTTGGCGCACTGCTTCAGGGTGTCGTATATCCCGTCGATGCTGTCTTGTTTCATAGTAAGCAAGAAGCAGGAAGAAAGCTGCGGCTTAGGTGTACCGGCGTTGAAAAGTGTGGGTGTAGCATGAGTAAACCACTTTTCGGAGAGCAAGTTGTAGGTTTCTATAGCGGCGTCCAGGTCATCCATGTGGATGCCGATGGCAACCCTCATGAGCATGTGCTGTGGCCTTTCTACTACCTTGCCGTCAAGGCGCATCAGGTAGGAGCGTTCCAATGTTTTAAATCCGAAGTAGTCGTAGTTAAAGTCGCGGTCATAAATAATGCTTGAATCGAGCAATGCAGCATTGTTCTTAATGACTTTATAGGCTTCCTTAGAAATGAGTGGTGCATTTTCTCCCGTGTTGGGGTCAACGTAGGTGTAAAGCCTTTTCATGGTATTTGAAAAAGACTTACTGGTAGTTTTGTGCAGGTTCGATACGGCTATCCTTGCCGCAAGCAGCGCATAGTCCGGGTGCCGGGTGGTCATGGTAGCGGCAGTTTCTGCGGCCAGGTTGTCGAGTTCCTGGGTGGTAACGCCGTCGTAGATGCCGTTGATTACTTTTTTTGCTACGTCGATGGGTTCGATGAAATTCATGTCAAGCCCGTAACAAAGCTTCTCGATCCTTGCGGTGATCTTGTCAAATTTCACTGACTCTCTGCGACCGTCTCTTTTTACTACTAACATTGCTCTTTACTCATTTT
>CAYUJK010000100.1:0-6033 GCA_964444895.1 uncultured Roseivirgaceae bacterium | reverse complement strand
TTATTTTGCATCACGCCTGCTTTTTGGTATTCTGCCACACGCTTTTCAAAGAAATTGGTTTTGCCCTGTAGCGAAATCATCTCCATAAAGTCAAACGGATTTTCGGAGTTCCACACTTTAGAGCATCCCAGTTCTACCAGCAGCCTGTCGGCCACAAACTCAATATAGCGGCACATCAGGTCAGCGTTCATCCCAATCAGCTTTACAGGTAGGGCGTCGCTCACAAACTCCTGCTCTATGGCTACGGCATCTTTAATGATCTCTACAATGGTTTCTTTGGGCAGTTGGTTTACGATATGGCTGCGGTAAAGCAAGCAGGCAAAATCGCAGTGCAGCCCCTCATCTCTCGATATGAGCTCATTTGAAAAACTCAATCCGGGCATCAAGCCTCGCTTTTTAAGCCAGAAGATTGAGCAGAAGCTTCCGGAGAAAAAGATGCCTTCTACGGCGGCAAATGCGATCAACCTTTCCTGAAACGACCCTTTGTCTATCCATCGAAGCGCCCACTCTGCTTTCTTCTTCACACATTCCATGGTTTCGATGGCGTGAAACAGCTTATCTTTTTCCTTGGGGTCTTTTATATAAGTGTCTATTAATAAGGAGTAAGTTTCGGAATGGATATTTTCTATGGCTATCTGGAAGCCGTAGAAAAATTTTGCCTCAGTGTATTGTACTTCGGCCACGAAGTTTTCGGCAAGATTTTCATTCACGATGCCGTCGCTGGCCGCAAAAAACGCCAGTACGTGTGATATAAAATGCCTTTCGCCATCGGTAAGATTTTCCCAGTCTTTAAGATCCTGGCTCAGGTCTATTTCTTCAGCAGTCCAGAAACTGGCTTCTGCTTTTTTATAAAATTCCCAGATGTCGTTGTGGCTAATAGGAAACAGCACAAACCTGTCTTTGTTTTCTCTCAATAGAGGTTCCTCTTCTACGTATTGTCGTTTCGCCATAAGTTTGTTCTCCGTTTGTTTAACTAATTGGTTGTCAGCCCCCTCTCAAAAAGGTATAAAGTGCACTGCCTCATTCCTCACCGCGCGGGAAAAGAACGAAGAAGTAATAAGCCTCAAGTATTGTGAAATTGCTGAAAATCCAGCTGCGATTATTCGTTCAAATATTGCAATTACAAAGTGAAAAATCAAACCCCCGAAAAGGGCATCGGATTGATTTGGCAATTGCTTTTATGAACATAAGGTTATGGATATTAATGATTTATTAATGGCCGTTCAACTTTTACTTACAGGAAATACCGGCGAAAAAAAATAAAAAAAGTTTTCCACAGCCCTTTGTACTAAATAAGTTTGCAAAAACTTTGGCGGAGAATGATAAAAAAAATATCTTTGCAGTCCTTTTTTCAAGACATAAACATATTTAGATGTACGCTATTGTAGATATCGCGGGTAAACAGTTTAAAGTAGAAAAAGATAAGTTCTACTATACGCCTCTGCTCGACGGCAAAGACGGGGACACTGTAGAGTTTGACCAGGTATTACTGGTTGATAATGGAGGTAAAGTAAATATAGGCACTCCGGTAATCAAGGGATCAAAAGTAAAAGGCAAAATCCTTGAGCACGTAAAAGGAGACAAAGTGATCGTATTCAAAAAGAAGAGAAGAAAAGGCTACAAAGTGAAGAACGGTCACAGGCAGGATTTCACTAAAGTATTAATCGAAGACATTAAATAATCAGATCATGGCACACAAGAAAGGAGTCGGTAGTTCGAAAAACGGACGGGAGTCGCATAGTAAACGTCTTGGTGTAAAAATATTCGGCGGCCAGAAGGCGATAGCCGGCAATATCATAGTAAGACAAAGAGGCACAAAACATCACCCCGGAAAAAATGTGGGAATAGGCAAAGACCATACGCTGTTTGCGCTGACCGATGGAGTAGTAGAATTCAGAAGGGCGAAAAACGACCGATCTTTCGTATCGGTAGTCCCTGCGGAAGCGTAGTAGCTAAGCGAAAAAATATTTGGAAAACACAGGCTGTTCAACGGTCTGTGTTTTTTTATTTTTTGTACTTTTAGTAAATCAGCAAATCGGTTTACTATGGACGCACACTATCCCTCCGCAAAGAAAATCCTGGAGAAATTTGATATTAAACAGCTCCATCCCGGGACCTCCACAGGTACGGTGTGGATGGAAGGGAAAGGTGGCGACATGGGAGGCCACCTTGCTTCGGCTACTCCAATAGATGGAGCGCTGCTTGCCAAAGTGAGCGCAACGACTGCTGATGAATACCGCGCCGTAGTGGAAAAAGCCCTCGCCGCGTTTCAGCAGTGGAGGATGGTGCCCGCACCAAAAAGAGGAGAGGTCGTGCGCCAGGTAGGCGTGAAACTTCGCGAGCGAAAAACCGACCTTGCCAGGCTTGTAACACTGGAAATGGGTAAATCTATCCAGGAGGGTCTGGGAGAGGTGCAGGAAATGATCGATATCTGCGATTTTGCCGTGGGCCTTTCCCGCCAGTTGCATGGCTTTACGATGCATTCGGAGCGAGCATCTCACCGAATGTATGAACAGTACCACCCGCTGGGTATCGTGGGGATTATTTCCGCCTTTAATTTTCCCGTGGCGGTGTGGAGTTGGAATGCCATGATCGCCCTGGTGTGTGGCAACGTATGCATCTGGAAGCCTTCGGAGAAAACACCGCTTTGCGCCGTAGCCTGTCAAAAAATAATAGCCGAGGTCTTGACGGAAAATCACCTGCCGGAAGGGATATCTTGCCTGATCAATGGCGACTACCGGGTTGGGGAATACCTCACGGGTGATTCCCGCATCGCGCTGGTGTCGGCTACGGGCTCAGTGAATATGGGCAGAAGGGTAGGCCAGGCGGTGGCATCGCGGCTGGGAAAGTCGCTGCTTGAGTTGGGCGGTAACAACGCCATAATCGTTACACCCTCTGCGGATTTGAAGATAGCTATTCCGGGCATCGTATTCGGGGCGGTGGGCACATGTGGCCAGCGATGTACGAGCACCAGGAGGCTCATTGTTCAGGAAAAAATATTTGAAACCGTTAAAGATCACCTGGTGAAGGCCTATGCCCAGCTAAAAATCGGCAATCCTTTCGACGAGTCCGTCCATGTGGGGCCTCTCATTGATGCACAGGCCGTGGACAGTTACCTTGAGGCGGGCAGGAAAATAGAAGAAGCAGGCGGAAATGCCGTAATACCGGTAGCGCGGCACGCCACCGATAAGGGATATTATGTGAAACCTGCCCTTTACGAAGTAGAAAATCACTACCCCATAGTACAGGATGAGACTTTTGCCCCTATCCTGTACCTTATAAAATACAAAACACTTCAGCAAGCCATAGAAATCCAGAATGGTGTTTCGCAGGGGCTAAGCTCGGCCATCATGACAACCCAGCTAAGGGAGGCCGAGGCATTCTTGTCGGCATCGGGGTCTGATTGCGGAATAGCAAACGTAAATATCGGAACCTCCGGGGCGGAAATCGGGGGAGCCTTTGGTGGCGAAAAGCATACGGGCGGTGGGCGTGAGTCGGGGAGCGACGCCTGGAAATTTTATATGCGAAGGCAAACCAACACGATTAATTATGGCGATACGCTGCCGCTGGCGCAGGGAATAAAATTTGAAGTATGGGCAGATTAGGGTTGAAAGAATTTAAAAACAACAAATGTAATTTTTCAATTAAATTAATACTTTAAGCGAGCGCCTGCGATGGCCAAAATGTTTTATTTTTGCATCATTCTCTTAAAATATTTACATATTTTTAGAGCGAGGCTATTCAAACTTTAAAGAAAATTAATGTTATGTCAAATACCGGCAAAACCAAGTTTTACACTGTGATGCTCATTGATGATAATGAGATTGACAACTTGATTAATCAGAAGATGATTGAAGCTGCAAACATCACTGAGCATATTTTTACGCACACGGGAGCGCGCAGCGCAATTGAATTTTTAAAAAATATTGAGAAGGTAGATGATGTGGCTAAGCAGATTCTGCCCGATGTAATATTTCTGGATATTGATATGCCATTGATGGATGGATTTCAGTTTTTAGATGAGTTTGACAAACTTTCTGACGCAACAAAAAAGAAATGCAAAATTGTGATGCTCACATCGTCGATCAATCCACAGGATGTGAACAAGTCTAAGGAGTATAGTTATGTAAAGAAATACATCAACAAGCCCCTCTCGCAAGAAAACCTTGAGAAGCTTGATGTTTGATGCTATTCTTTGCTCAGCGCATCAATAAATTCCTCATCTACATTCACTAACAGGGAAGGCATGAAGTAGGTCATCTCGGCCAACTTCAACTTTTCTGCAAGTGCGTTGATTTTTGACTTCTTATTTCTCTTCGACTCACTGATCGAAATTTTCAGCATTTTGGTGAAGGTGATGATGTGCTCACACACATCTTTTCCTAAAAGCCGTATTTGCCGCTGAATGCTATTGATCAACTGGTTAAACAGATCGAAATCTTTTATCATACAGTATTGCAGCGCCAATATTACTTTTATTTCAAGCTGTGCATTAGGGTATTTTTTCAGGCTTATTTCGTTCAGCAAGTTGTTGATCCACTTGGCGGCTTCTTCGTATTTCTTCGCATAGTAGCAACACAGCGCCCTGTAGGTGATGTAGGTGATGTAGTTCGGAATATCGTTTTTGTCGGGCTCGTAGTCATGAAATATCCCTTCGTTTTCTTCGTACATTTCCGCCACGGTACCCATGCGAATGTTTCGCTGTATTTTTGTGATCAGGAATTGCGCCGGGTAGGTATACAGGGTGTAGTTGGTGAGCAGGGAAGCACATGAGTCGTTCACCTCCTCATAGAAGTTCTCGGCCTTCCGGTAAACTTTGTAGTGAGAATAGTACTCCAGCTTCAGAAACTCAAAAACAATTTTCAAGTGGTAGTAAATAGAGTCCAGATGGTAGCCCTCAAATATGTTTTGCACGTTGTGCAGAATATCTTCTATGGGTTCAAGGTCGTCCTTCATCCCTTCCTCACTCTCTACAAATAGCCTGTGGAAAATGTTGAGGCAACTTTGGTACACATACATCCGGTGCGATTTGTAGAGGCCGCTCACGTTGTTCATCTCTTTGGTGAGCAGGGTGAGTTCGAGTTTGGAAGTGTCTTCACCAAGCAGGGTATAGTTGCCATATTTTTTAAAGTACTCTGCCAGCAACTCTTCGGCTTTGTCTACTGCCAGAGTAAAGGCTACGTGCTTGTTGTATAGCTGTGAGTAGTTGAAGTAATCTGCGGAGTTAATGTGCAGTTTTTTGAGCGATTTATATACTATCGTTAGCTCATTGGAGAGGTCGTAGTCGAGGAGTTCCTTCTCTAATTTTTTTAAGGTGGCTATGGCGATTGCCTTTTTCTTGGTAAAAATAATTTCGTTAATATTGGCTACTTTTTTAAGGATATCTGTCCGCGGGTTTTCCATTTGTTGAAGCAGGTACTCTTCAATCTTCTGGTTTAGCCGCGACCTGAGCGTGTAGTAGGCGTTTGTGTTTACGCCCAGTTCTTCCATTATTTTGTTGTCAGACTGCTGCTTTTCTCGCATCGACTTGAGAAGATAAGCCGATTTATCCGCGCTGCTTTCCAGTAATTGCTCATAAATAGCTTCATAGTCCTGGTCGGACAATTGCTTGATGATATTCTTAAGCTTCGCCATAGTGGTTTAGGTTTGAATAAGTGCCTCTAATTGTTTGTGAAAGGCTAAATGTAATATTTTTGGGGAAAAGAAAATAGGGAATTGAAAAAATTAAGAGGTTTTTATTGAAAAAAATTGAGGACGGGAATTAGGAAAGTGTTTAACCCATTTTTATACAATTCATTACGAAATCGGCGTAAGTAGGAATTTTTACTTTTTCACAAATTTTTTGTCGAAGTTATCCTTGCCTTCCTCTAAAAAACGGACGAACTCGTCGATATTGGTGTTGTATCCCATGGGCTCGGCGAGCATTTCTTCGTCAGGGCCAAGCAGCACGTAAAAAGGCTGAGCATTGTTTTGGAATTTGCTCATCTCAATATCCATATTTTTGCGGCCTATGGTGTTTTTGAGCTTGCCGTC
>CAYUJK010000099.1:0-10433 GCA_964444895.1 uncultured Roseivirgaceae bacterium | reverse complement strand
TTGGTGCTACCACAAAAAGGGAGTACAACCACGAGTCCAGCGATCCTGAGTTGGAAAAAGAGCTATACGGCAAGTACTACGATCGCTATTTTGCAGTGGCGAAACAGCAAATAACCAACAAAAAGGAAAGGTCGAAGGCTTTCAAAGCCATCAAAGAAGAATACCTGGAGTCACTTCCGGAAGATCACGAAATAGACCCTTATCTGATCAACAAATATTTCCACAAAATCGAAAAAGATGCAGCGAGGAACCTCGTGTTGAAAGAAAAAGTGCGGTTGGATGGAAGAAAGACAAATGAGATAAGGCCTATTTGGGGCGAAGTGGACTATTTGCCGGCTGCACATGGTTCGGCGGTTTTCACCAGGGGCGAAACCCAGTCGCTCACCACTGTCACCCTGGGCACCAAGATGGATCAGCAAATGATCGATAGTGCCATGATCACCGGGTCAAACAAATTCTTGCTGCACTATAACTTTCCGGCGTTTTCTACGGGCGAAGTTCGCCCGAACAGGGGCCCTGGCAGAAGAGAGGTGGGACACGGAAACCTCGCGTTGAGGGCCTTAAAGAAGGTGCTACCTAAGGAAGATGAAAATCCCTACACGGTTAGGGTGGTGTCCGATATTCTGGAGTCAAACGGCTCCTCGTCAATGGCCACGGTTTGTGCCGGAGCTATGGCGCTGATGGATGCCGGTATCAAAATCAAAGCGCCTGTATCAGGGATTGCTATGGGTATGATATCTGACGCCAAAACAGGAGAATACGCTGTCCTCTCTGATATTCTTGGAGACGAAGATCACCTGGGAGACATGGACTTTAAAGTAACTGGCACGGAAAAGGGAATTACAGCCTGTCAGATGGACATCAAAATTGATGGCCTTTCGTATGACGTGTTGAAGGAAGCGCTTAACCAGGCCAAAGAAGGCCGCCTGCATATCCTCGAAAAAATCAAAGAGGTAATCAGCGAACCGAGAACGGAAATGAAACCCCATGCTCCGAGAATTCAGGAGTTGAGAATAGCCAGAGAAATGATTGGCGCCGTAATAGGACCTGGTGGCAAGGTGGTACAGGAAATCCAGGCCTCTACAGGGGCCACCGTTACCCTGGAAGAAGATGAAAAAGGCGGTAAAGTGCAGGTGTTCTCTGCCAATAAAGAATCACTTGATAAGGCTGTTGCCCGTATTAAGGCCATCATAGCCGTTCCTGAAAAAGGCGAAGTGTACGATGGTATTGTTAAATCTATCCAGCCTTTTGGAGCATTCATAGAATTTATGCCTGGAAAAGAGGGCTTGCTCCACATATCTGAAATCAAATGGGAACGACTGAAAGATATGGAAGGCGTGCTGGAAGTAGGAGAGGAGATAAAAGTAAAACTTCTGGATGTTGATCCTAAAACGGGTAAATACAAATTATCGCGCAAAGTACTCCTGCCCCGGCCAAATATGGAGGAAAGAAAAGCGCATAATTAATTTATCGCTGATTTAACAAAGTTTTGCGCAAATCGTTGTGTAAAGAGTAAGAAAACAAAATTATCAAGTAAAAAAGCTTATGAGACAATTAAAGATTAGTAAGCAGATTACAAACCGTGAAAGTCAATCCTTAGACAAATATCTTCAGGAGATTGGTAAGGTTGACCTTTTGACTCCCGATGAAGAAGTAGAGCTGGCGAAGAGAATACGGGAAGGTGATCAAATGGCTTTGGAAAAGTTGACCAAGGCAAATTTGAGGTTTGTGGTGTCTGTTGCTAAGCAATATCAAAACCAGGGACTGTCATTGGGCGATCTGATCAATGAGGGTAACTTAGGTTTGATAAAAGCGGCTCAGCGGTTTGATGAAACCAGGGGGTTTAAGTTTATTTCTTATGCCGTTTGGTGGATCAGACAGTCGATACTTCAGGCGCTTGCCGAGCAATCCAGAATCGTAAGGCTTCCGCTCAACAGGGTGGGGTCGCTAAATAAAATTTCCAAGACATTTTCTGAACTCGAACAAAAGTATGAACGGGAACCATCACCCGATGAGCTTGCTGACGTACTGGATGTGACTACTGCAGAAGTAGTAGATACACTGAAAATATCCGGCCGGCACGTGTCGATGGATGCACCGTTTGTACAGGGTGAAGAAAACAGCCTGCTGGATGTACTGGAAAATGATGGTGAAGAAACACCTGACAATGAATTGATGAATGATTCATTGAGGAAGGAAGTACAGCGTGCCCTTTCTACGCTTACGCAGCGCGAGGCTGATGTGATCACCTTGTATTTTGGTCTGAACGGCGAGCACTCAATGACGCTTGAAGAAATTGGAGAAAAGTTCAACCTCACGCGTGAAAGAGTACGTCAGATTAAAGAAAAGGCCATCAGGAGATTAAGGCACACGTCAAGAAGCAAAGCGCTGAAACCTTATCTTGGATAATTAAATCGAAGACATATAGTGTAAAGGTCTCTTTGACATAAAAAGGAGGCCTTTTTTTTTAATATCATTGTTTAACATTAAAGTAATTATGGATAGTAAGACGGATGCAGTGAATGTTTTGATTTTGGGTTCGGGCCCTGCCGGGTATACAGCGGCTATCTATGCCGCCAGGGCCGGATTGAAGCCCGTGTTGTATCAGGGCGCCCAGCCGGGTGGTCAGCTCACCATTACCAATGATGTGGAAAACTACCCCGGTTATCCTGACGGAATAAATGGTCCACAAATGATGATGGACTTCCAAAAGCAGGCCGAGCGATTCGGAACGGATATCCGCTATGGCATGGCTACTTCGGTCGACTTTAAAACTCATCCATTTAAAGTGATCATTGACGAGAAGGACGAAATCTTTGCCAAGTCCGTAATCATCTCCACCGGTGCTTCGGCTAAGTGGTTGGGGCTGGAATCGGAGCAGAGATTAAACGGCAAAGGCGTGTCGGCTTGTGCGGTTTGCGACGGGTTCTTTTACCGCGGACAGGAAGTAGTGGTAGTGGGCGGCGGCGATACGGCTGCTGAGGAGGCCACCTATCTTGCCAAGCTGTGTTCCAAGGTGCACTTGCTGGTACGAAGGGATGAAATGCGTGCATCAAACATTATGCAAAAAAGAGTGCTGAACGCCAAGAACCTGGAGGTACACTGGCATACTGAGGCCTTAGAGATACTTGGGAAAGACGAAGTAGAAGGCGTGCGTGTGATTAATAACCAGACCAAAGAAGAGCGCGTGATAAAGGCGCAGGGGTTCTTCGTGGCCATAGGTCACAAGCCCAATACCGATATTTTTAAAGGAGTGTTGGATTTGGACGAAAATGGATACATCATTACCAAGCCGGGAAGCACGTATACCAATATCGAGGGCGTATTTGCCTCTGGTGATGCGCAAGACCACGTGTACAGACAGGCGGTAACAGCAGCCGGAACGGGCTGTATGGCGGCACTTGACGCCGAACGATGGCTGGCAGCCACAGAGCTGACATAGCAATAGATAATTTGGACAAGAACAAGAGAGGCCGTCTGAAAACGGATCATTGCTTCACTGCCGTGTCGCAGCAAGAGCCCTAAACCTGTAATAGCTGAAGCTCGCAGGGAGTATGTTGTTTAGTTGTTTCGACACTTGCTTGGCACATTTGCGCGATTCTTTCGGCAGCCTCTTTTTTTTTATTTGCGATTATGAACCTTGATATATTAGTAATAGCAGCCCACCCCGATGATGCAGAACTTTGCTGCGCAGGTACGGTGGCCAGCCATATCAATAAGGGCAGGAAGGTGGGCATTGTAGACCTTACCATGGGTGAAATGGGAACGAGAGGCGATGCGCAAACCCGCCTCAAAGAGGCGGAGGCAGCAGCCGGGATTCTAAACCTTACCGTTCGCGAAAACCTGGGGTTTAAGGACTATTTCTTCAAAAACGATGAAGAACATCAGACCGAAATAGTAAAAAGAATTCGGCATTTCAAGCCGGAAATCATCCTTACCAATGCCATCACGGACAGGCATCCTGATCACGGAAAGGCCGCCAGACTCGTAAGCGACGCAGTTTTTCTTTCCGGATTGATCAAGTTTGAAACTAAATACAATGGCGAAAAACAGGAAGCGCACCGGCCCAGAAATGTATATCATTTCATTCAGAACAATTATATCGAGCCTGATGTGGTAGTTGATATTTCTGGATACTGGAATATCAAACAAAAAGCAATAGCGGCTTTCTCTTCTCAGTTTTATAATCCGGAAAGTGATGAACCGGATTCGTTCATTTCATCCAAAGAATTTTTTCACTTTATCGAAGCGAGAGCCCGCGAGTTTGGACACAGAATAGGAGCCGAGTATGGTGAGGGTTTCACCGTGGACAGAAACATTGGCGTGCAAAACCTGTTTGATTTAATATGAATTATCATCAAAATTTGAGATAGCATGTTAGATACGATTATTGTGGGGGCAGGACCTTGTGGCTTGGCGGCAGCGATAGAAGCACAGCGGGCCGGACTTACCTATATGGTAATCGATAAGGGGAATATTACGGAATCTATCCGGAGGTACCCCGTGAACATGACATTTTTTTCGACTGCCGAAAACATTGAAATCGGCAATGTGCCTTTTGTGTCCATGGGCACCCGGCCTAACCGCACGGAAGCGCTGAAATACTACCGGAAGGTGGTAAGTCATTTCGATCTTCACCTACAACTTTTCACCACTGTAGAGATGATCCAAAAAGAAGGGGATCATTTTGTGGTGCGATCCAACAAGGATTCCTGGAAATCGAAAACGATCATTTTAGCTACGGGGTATTATGACGTTCCCCGGTATTTGAATATTCCGGGAGAAGATATGGCCCATGTGAGCCACTACTACGACGAAGCCTTCAAATATACCAAAACCCGGGTGGTGGTGGTGGGAGGGGCGAACTCGGCCATTGAGACTGCCCTGGATCTTTACCGGAATGGCGCCCAGGTGTCTGTAGTACATATTTACGACAGCCTTGATCGAAGGGCAAAATACTGGATAGTACCCGACCTGGAAAACCGGATCAAGAAAAATGAGGTTGCCGCGTACTTCAATAGCGCTGTAACACGTATAGAAGAAGGGAAAATCGAAATCAGAAACCTTAAAACCGATAAAGTATCGGAGATTGAGGCCGATTTTGTGTTTCTGATGACGGGCTACCGACCCGACTCGGATTTTCTGGGCAAAATAGGTGTGAAGCTTGTTGGTGAGAACCTCATCCCGGAGCTGAACCCCGAAACGTATGAAACCAATATTCCCGGCATTTACATGGCGGGGAGCATAGTAGGGGGAGAGGAAACGGCCAAAGTGTTTATCGAAAATGGACGATTGCACGGCAAGCCTATCGTGGACGACATCCTCCAACGTGTCCGGTAATTTTCGACTATTTGTTCAGTATCTCTTTTTGAAGTTCTTCGAGCGATTTCCCTTTGGTCTCGGGAAGATACCGGGCTGCAAAAATCAAATGCAACACCATCGCCACAGCAAAAACAACGAAAGCATACACGCCACCTTTGGGAGTTTCCGCCACTTTGGGAAATACCCAGGTAATGACTGCCGCCCAGAACCAATGCGTGAGACTGCCCAGTGACTGCCCCTTGGCACGAACAGCATTGGGAAAGATCTCCGAGATGAACACCCATATAACGGCCCCTTGCGAAAAAGCAAAAAAAGCGCAGAAACCGACAAGGTAAAAGACAATGGCGTAGCCGTCTTGCACCCCCCGGTTCATTGTAAAGGCGGTGAGGCCCAGGAACACAGCCATACCCACAGAACCAATAGTAAGGAGCGTTTTTCGGCCGAATTTATCAATAAACAGCATGGCCAGCACGGTGAAAATCACATTGGTAAGCCCTATGGTTACCGACTGTAGCATGGCCGAGTCACTTGCCAGTCCAGCCATCCCGAAAATTCGCGGAGCGTAATACAAAATGGCATTGATGCCCGTGAATTGATTAAACGTGGCCAGCAATACTGCAAGCGTGATGGGCACGGAATATTTTCTTGAGAAAAAGGCTTCCCTGTGGCCGGCTTTTTCTTCCTTCAGCGAGTCTTCAATTTCTGCCAGCACCTTTTCCGGGTTTTCAGTACCCAGCTTGGTGAGGATATCCCGGGCCTCATCATCGCGATTTTTCTTGACCAGCCATCGCGGACTGCGGGGAATAAAGAAGAGAAGTGCAAAGAAAACCAAGGCGGGAACAGCCTCAATGGCCAGCATCCATCGCCAGGCTTCGTGATCTATTAATTCGAAGATGATATAGTTTGAAAAAAAAGCGGCCATAATGCCGAATACCACATTAAACTGAAATAAAGCTACCAGGCGGCCTCGTATGTGTGCGGGCGAAATTTCGGAGATGTACATGGGACCCAATACGGAAGAAGCGCCCACCCCGAGTCCGCCCAGGAACCGGTAAAAAAGAAACATGTACCAGTTGTTAGCCAAGCCACTGCCGATGGCCGATATCGTGTAAAAAACAGCCAAAATAATCATGGTGTCCCGGCGACCGTACTTGTCGCCAGGCTTTCCTGCCAGCATGGCGCCAAATATGGTTCCGATAAGGGCTATGGCCATGGTAAAGCCGTGCAAAAAGCCGTCTACCTGGTAAACCTCTTTAATAGCCTGCTCCGCGCCAGAGATGACGGCAGTATCGAATCCGAACAGGAGACCGCCAAGTGAGGCTGCCAGCGATGCTTTTGTAAGTTTAGAAGTGATCATAAAAGCTGGTAGTAAGGGTTTTCTAAATCGTTAAAAAAGTATAATTTATCGATGGCAAAGTAAAAGATTATTTCAAAATTCGAAAATATGCTTGGTTTTGGCGCCGGAAATTCGATGAACAAGTCTTATCAGCAGAATAGAAACTTGCTGGGAAAGAAAAAGGCGCTTAAGGACTTGATGAAAGAGAATTCGGCCAGCTATCAAAACCCCTACACTTTTGCTCAGTCGAGCCCCGAAAAACTGGAACAACTGCGGATACAGTTGCGGGAAGAGAAGAGAAAGAGCACCTTGAAATTGATCGCTTTGCTAATCGCCATATTTTTTATTCTGGGTACGGCAGCCTATTGGCTGCTCTTTTTGTGAGATTGATTTATTGAAAATACCATCCCCCCACATCCCCCTTTATAAGTTGTTAGGCCGCTTGCGAGGAAACGTCGCTTCACTTGACTTCTTTTCAGTGTAATAATGCACTGATAATATCTTTTATTTTGCTTTTTTGACAATTTTATGTGTAAAATTACACCAATATTTCTATATTAGCCATCTGTTAAGTGTAATATTGCACAAGCGTATGACGAACAGGTACTTGAACCAAAAGGCAGAACTGGAATTCAGGCACAAGGCGAGCATGAAACTTACGCCGATAGACTACTGCAAAACGGTAGACCAACTAAGGACTACAATGGAGGAGATTCACTTTCTGATAGCGGAAATGAAGAACAAATATGGTGGTGTTCCGGATGTGGCGTCACTTATGTATGCGCGCTACCTGAGTAAGCACGACAGGATGGTGTATGAGAATTTTCTGAAGGAATACACGGATTAGCCATGAATATGCTCAATTATATCCCCTCTCCAGTGGAGTTTGACTATGATTATGTGTACAGCGCTATCGCCAATATATCGGGCAGGATGCAGTACTACAAGTCAAGAAAGGGCCGGGCAAGAACACGCATTAGCCGCACCGAATTTTCGCAAATCTATAATCATTCGAAAATCATTGCGGTGAAGCCGATACAGGAGAAACAGATGAATGATCATATCCAAATGGATATTTATGTAAAAGAATTTAGAGACTAAACTGATGACAGCACTATGGGCGTAATAGAAAGAAAACAACGGGAAAAAGAATACCTCAAGAAGAGGATTATTGACTCGGCCACGAAGATGTTTATAGAAGAGGGCTTCGAAAACACTTCACTACGCCGTATCGCGAGTGAAATTGAATATTCACCGGCCACCATCTACCTGTATTTTAAGAATAAGGATGAGTTGTTTTATACTATCCAGGAGAGGGCATTTGAAAAATTTTACCTGAAACTGGACGAGTTTGGTTTTATCAAGGATCCCATGGGAAGGCTCCGGTCGGTGGCGACGAGCTATGTTGAATTTGCCATCGCCAACCCAGGACTCTACAACCTGATGTTTGTAATGGCTAACCCCCTGAATAACCTGGAGAGCAAGAAAGACTGGAAGCCCGGAAAGGAGTGCTTCAACCTCTTGAAGACGTACATCACAGCCTGTGTGGAAAAAAATCTCATCAAAAGAATGAACGCAGACGAATGTACCATGCTGTTCTGGTCATTTATTCATGGCTTGTCTACCTTGTACATTAACCAGCGATTGAGCTTTTATGGAGGTAAGGAAGTGATGGTGGAGCAAATCAAAGCCGTGATCGATAAGATGCTCGAAACGCTAAAGCCTTCTTATTTCTGAGAGGGAGAAGTAGAGCTGCTGTCGCTGTCTTCACTTGGGCTTAGCGACTCTTTCAGGTGTTTTTTGGCGCCGGGAAAGGTCGTCTTTCTGGAAATATCAACGCCGATAATGAGCATCGCCAGAAGAAAGAGACCCGCTATTGCCAAAAAAATCAACTTCGACCGTTTCATACTCAATTTCGTTTTGCTAAAATTCCGTGATCACAAATTCTACCCTTCGGTTTAGTTTGCGCGTTTCTTCCGTGGCATTGCTGGCTATGGGCTGCGTGCCACCGTATCCCTTTCCATTGATGCGGCTGCCGTCAATGCCTTTGTTCATCAGGTAGCTCTTCACAGTCTCTACCCGGTTTTGCGAAAGCTCCAGGTTTTTTCGGGCATCACCCTGGTTATCGGTGTGCCCGGCTAACTGTATAGCCATGCCGCTGTTTTCGTGCATGATTTCTACTATCTTATCAAGCTCGGTATAGGAGTTGTCAATAAGCAGTGCGGTTCCTTTTTCAAAATACACTTTATCGAGTTTTATCGTAGCGCCTACTTCCAGTGGCGCCAGGTAGTAGCTTCTTTCGGTGAGTGAGCCTTCCAGGTAGAGGGTCTCTGTGGTTGGCATGTATCCTTTTGACCTCACTTCTACATAGAGCCGGGTGAGCGAATCTGGCACCGATATTTCGAACTTCCTCTGTCCCTCGCCTAATTTCAGGCTGTCTTCGTATTGCCCGTCGCGGCTTCTTACCAGTAGAGAAGCCGTTATGAATTTCCTGGTTTTGTCGTCGTGTACCGAACCGACAAACATTTTTTCCACTTTATTGAGGACTTCAAACGAAGATTCCGAAAGCCCTAAGGCCAGGTCTGCTACCTCCTCTTCCTGTACTTCAAAAACACTGTCTTTAGGCATGCGGTAGTACCGTATATCGCCGTATCCGTCGCTGTTCACCGAGGTGGTGTAGAGCCCCCATTTCATGTCGTGGGCAATGATAAAGGACAGCTCCACGCCGTCAGAATTTACTTCGCTGCCCAGGCTCTCCGGTGTGGTCCAATCTGTCCAGGAGTCGTCTAAGCGAGTACTTTTAAAGATATCGCGTCCTCCTTTTCCCGGGTGCCCGTTACTTGAAAAGAAGAGGGTTTTGTTGTCGGGCGCCAGTGTGGGTGTCATTTCCTGCAATTTAGTATTGATGGTAGCACCGAGATTTTTGGGTTGACTAAACTTATTGCCGTCGAAAAAAGACACATAGATATCTTCCGCTCCATGCGAACCATAAGAATCCATGGCGAGCAAGAGTATTTTGCCATCAGCTGATACGGTTCCGCTTTGATGGGCAGACCGGTTCATAAAGTACTCAACTTCTACTTTTTTTGGGAAGGTCCACCCACTGCCTTTCCACACCGAATACGAAAGGCCCTGTGATCTGGGAGGTTTTCCATCAGTAGGATAGTGCCCATGGAGAAACATCACTTTTCCGTCAGGCGAGAATCCTGCTACTGCATTGAAAAATTTGTTGTTGACCGGGCTGCCCAGATTTTTCGGAGCCGACCAGCTTCCATCTTCATTGAGTTCAGATTTCCAGATATCGCCCTGGTCTTTTTTGCCGCCCACATTCGTGGAATCAAACGCCCGGGTAAAATACAGCTCCCTGCCATTAGGATGAAAAACGGGCTGTATCTCGTCGTACCTGGAATTTACGATTGACAAATCTTGCTGGGCGGCGAGGGTGAGCGATCCGAATATAGAAAGGAAGAGTATGCTGATTTTTTTCACGGGGTAGTTTTCGTTTAAAATGTCAAATCTAAGAAGTCAAATCATTTATCAGAAAAAAACCGGACTACTTTTTACAAATAAAAAAGCCGTTTCTCAGAACAAGAAACGGCTTTTTGTATATGAAAATTTTGTTTGCTGGCAAATACTATATCTCAGAGAGGTCAATGACACGTATTTCCACTCTCCTGGCTTCTTCTTTATTCGCGCTTTGATCTTTGGTGGCGCCATAGCCCTTCGCCACGATTCGCCGCCTCACGATGCCCCGGGTGTTGATATAGTCCAAAAC
>CAYUJK010000098.1:0-10514 GCA_964444895.1 uncultured Roseivirgaceae bacterium | reverse complement strand
GACACATCAAACCAGATGTGGGGGTCTATCGCGTTTTGAAATTGCGCATCCCGCCTTAACTTTTCCTCAGGTACGCCGTCGGCTACGGCATATACAGGCTTCAGCCGGCTTAGCTTGTTGAGCACTTCCGACAGCTTTCCCTCCAGGTGAAGGCCGTTGTAAAAGACCACATCGGCATCCTGCATTTTTTTCAGATCGCCCTGTGTGGCTTTGTACAGGTGGGGGTCTACTCCGGGGCCCATCAGCGCCAGCACCCGGGCCGAGTCGCCCACAATGCTTTGGATGGCGTCTTCGATCATGCCCGTGGTGGCAAGTATGGTGAGGCGCCCGTCTTTATCGCCCTGCTCTTTGGCGCCGCCGCCGCATGAGACCAGAGTCAAACTTATCATCCCCGCTATCAACCAATTCTTTCTCATATTTTTCACTCCTCTGCTACCAATAAATTTGTACTTACTTCTTTTGAAATGTGTACTTGTTTTCCTTTCTGAAGATCAATCTGCATGGAGCCATCGTATTCGATTTTCTCCATCACCTTTATTTTAGAACCCGGGTTCAACTTCAGTTTGTCCAGGTATTGAAGAAATGCGGGACTGCTGTCTTTGATCGTCACCAGAACCACTTCTTTTCCGGGAAGTACTTCGCTAAGCGGCACCTGTACACTTTCGCCAAATTCACCCTTCTCATCCGGAATAGGATCGCCATGAGGATCGTACTTCGGATAGCCCAAAAACTCGTCGAGCCGCTTGATGAGTAGGGGAGACTTAATGTGTTCGAGTTGCTCGGCAATTTCGTGTACTTCGTCCCAGTTGAAGTTTAGTTTCTCAACGAGGAATACTTCCCACAGCCGGTGTTTTCTGATGATACGCAAGGCGGTGAGTTCGCCCTCTTTGGTAAGGGCCACACCCTGGTATTTGCGGTAGTCTACCACGCCTTTTTCGGCGAGTTTTCGGATCATGTCGCTTACCGATGCAGGCTTGGTATTCAGCTTGTCGGAAATGGCATTGGTAGATACCTGTGCCTGACCATGGTCTGAAAGATGGTAGATCGCCTTCAGGTAATTCTCTTCTGCTAAGCTCAGTGACTTCATGTGTCTCGGTATAAAATTTCCTGCAATTTACTTTTTTTAGATAAAACTAAAAAAATATTTATGTATATATGAAAAAGCGAAAAAGATGCGATTTTGTTTCAAAATGAATAGTTTTAATTTATCTAAAAATAAAATTAGTTTTGGCTAAATTTAATCTGTTAGGCCCACAGGAACGGCTACAGACTCAAATACCAGTAGCTTGGCGGCGGCACTGTGCTTCAATTGACCGGGCTTCTTTTTTGCGGTTGCTCCGGCTGTAGTGCTTTTTCAATAGCTGCAATCAATTTAGATTTCTCCGACTGCCAGTGGGCCATACGCACGTTACCTCTTGTATAAAACTTTTTTCGGAGAATTCGTTCCACTGTTTCTTGATCTACGGTTTTGAAATCGGTAAAAACAAAGGCGTCAAACTCGTCAAAAAGGCTTTTCCAGGCGGGCTGTTCCCTTGCAATCATAGGGGTTTTTAAACTCAGACATTCGTAAACTTTCGTGGGAATGCGCGCGGAGTAGTAGGTGTTCAGACGGTAGGGGAGTATTGCGAAATCGCTTTCATTTATCACTTTAAGTATTTCATTATGAGGAACTAATTTGTCTCCACCTAAGATATTAATGTAACTGTTTTCCCGGGCTTCTTTTTGTAGTTGATCCAGCAGGCGGGAGCTATGGCAAAACCCGGCAATGGTTAGTTGAAGCTGGGGTATGTGATGGATGAGCTGCCTGGTAAATGTGAGCGCGTCGAAAACGCCATATTCTTCGGCAATGGTTCCCGTGTAGGCCAGTCGAAGTTTTTCGCTTTTTGTGCGGATACCTGGAGTAAAATTATGGCTAACGTATTTGTTTTCAACTACTTCTGATCTTTCAGTTGCAAAGGGCAGTTGTTGTAGGTAGCACCTTTCAGCAAGCAGAAAGTGATCGATAAAGGGTGCGACAAGCCACTCCTTGACCCTCACGTACAGGGCGATCGGGCGCCTGAACAGCCAGGGAAATGCCTTTGAATGACGAATATTCTCGTAGTAATTTTCCTGGATATCATAGACTATTTTTGAGCCAAATAATATTTTGTATAGGAGTATAACTATCAGTAATTCATGAGTGTTAGATATGATAAGGTCAGGTTTTACTTTAATTAGGTTTTTATAAATTTTCCAAGAGGCAAAGATTCTTCGAATATTCAGTCGGCGATATGAAAAAACCGGGTGGAACCGGATATTCGGATGAGTGGGTGTATTTTTACACGCATGGCCTATGATATTAACCTCATATTTATTTGTTTCGGCCAGTGAAATGCCAATCTTTTTGTAATTTCGCGGGTCGTCAACGGGCTTCAGCACCGAAATGATGGCTATTCTTTTTTTCACAGAAGCAGAAGTATTAACCGAAATATATTACAGTAAAAATGTTATGGATCAACTAAAAGCAACAGTAGAGAAAGCTTGGGAAAATAGGGAATTATTAAATGAAAAGTCAACTCAGGAAGTAATAAGAGAAGTGATAGAGCTGCTGGACCAGGGAAAGCTGAGGACGGCGGAACCGAGAGGCGGCGATTGGCAGGTGAATGACTGGGTAAAAAAAGCGGTAATACTGTACTTTCCAATTAATAAAATGGAGACCATTGAGGTGGGGCCATTTGAATTTCACGACAAGATCAAACTCAAAAATAAATATGCGGACAAGGGCGTTAGGGTAGTTCCCCATGCGGTAGCCAGGTATGGCGCCTATATCAGTCCCGGAGTAGTGATGATGCCTTCTTATGTGAACATTGGTGCTTACGTAGATTCAGGCACCATGGTGGATACCTGGGCCACTGTTGGTAGCTGCGCACAGGTGGGCAAAGATGTACACCTGAGTGGCGGCGTGGGCGTAGGCGGCGTGTTGGAGCCTGTACAGGCGGCGCCGGTGATCATCGAAGATGGGGCCTTTGTAGGGTCACGCTGCATATTGGTAGAGGGTGTGCGCATTGGAAAGGAAGCGGTATTGGGGGCCAACGTAACCCTGACGGCAAGTTCGAAGATCATTGATGTTACCGGAGACAAGCCCGTGGAATATAAGGGGTATGTGCCCGAAAGGTCAGTGGTGATTCCAGGTAGCATACCGAAGAAGTTTCCTGCGGGTGAGTACAACGTAAATTGCGCGCTGATCATTGGCAAACGAAAAGCCAGCACCGACCTCAAAACATCGTTGAACGATGCCTTGAGGGACAATAATGTATCCGTATAATTGACACAGAATGAAGAGAAGTTTTGTATTGATAATCGTGGTGGCTGCTATGGCCGCTATTTCCTGTAAGAAAAATGAATCAGCCGAGGCTGACAATCTTTACAGCCAGGGCAAGTACGAGCAAGCCATTGGTAAGTATAACGAGTACTTAAAAATATATCCCCGCCACGTAAAGTCGCTTTACAACAGGGGGAGGTGTTACGAAGAGTTGGGGCAGTATGAAAAGGCAATGGAAGATTTCAACAAAGCCCTGGAAATTGACCCCAAAAACACCCAGGCGCTGCAAAGCGTAGGACTTGATTTTTACCGCCAGAAGGACTACGAACAGGCCGCTTTCTATTTTGATAAGTCCATTCAGCTAAATGACAAAGACTACCACGCATATTACCTGAGAGGCAGGTCTAACCACCTGCTGGGCGAGGTAGAGATGGCGATGAATGATTACAACAAATCAATCAACCTGAAAAGCGATTTTGGGCAGGTGTACCTCTATCGCGGCGCCCTGTTTTTGCACCTGAAAAGGAAGTCCTCCGCCTGTCGGGACTTTCAGATGGCAAAGAATCTTGGCGTCGCCGAAGCGGACAAAGCGATCAAAGACAATTGCTGAGTAATCGATCTTGCCGAATGCTACTGGCGCCGGTAGTCTGGGTCAACTTGGCTGCCGGGCCTCACTAAGATTCGTAGCGGACGGCTGATTTCAGGTTATAACCATCAAATTTGTTTCTGCCATTTAAGAAAGCAAGCTCAATCATAAAAGTAGCCTGCACTACTTCGCCACCCGCTTTTTCGATAAGTTCAACGGCTGCTTTGGCGGTACCGCCCGTTGCCAGCAAGTCGTCGTGAAGCAACACGCGCTCGCCGGGTTCGATGGCATCCTTATGTATCTCCAGCGTGCCGGAGCCATATTCCAGGTCGTACGTTTGCCGGATGGTCGCCCCTGGCAGTTTACCTGACTTGCGAATCAGGATAAGGCCGGCATTGAGCTGTTTGGCCAGGAGGGCGCCGTAGATAAAGCCCCGCGAATCAATACCCACTACCTTGTCGATGCCCATATCTTTGGAAAAGGCAAATAACTGATCGCCCATTTTTTGAAAAGCTTCGGCGTCTTGCAAAAGTGTGGTGATGTCGCGGAACACTATCCCCTGCTTAGGAAAATCAACGATGTCTCGAATTTTAGATTTGAAGTATTCTTCCATGTATACATTTTTTTGGCCGGCCAAATGTATAAAGATTATGGCACTATCGCTTGTTCTTGTTTTCTAAAATTACAATCGTGATGACGTACAGGGCCACAATGGCAAAGGGAATGTACACGAATCGCTCCGTAGGAAACGCATAATGAAGAAACAGGATCACAGCCGTGCGCGCTATGCCGTGAAATATCCCTACCCAGTGCCTGATGATCCAGGACAGCGGCAGCCACATGATGCCGGAAAGAATGCCCACCGTCATGGGAAGAGTACTGTAGTCGATCAGGAAAAAGGGGATGGCGATCGCATAAACAAGGAGTGCCATGGCTACAGTAAACAGAAAAAGCGAATCAAAGGCATTTTTTGGTTTGTTTTTACGGAGAAAGTTCTCACCTGTAAACCGCGATATGAACATGCCCAGGTATATGATGCTGCCCGTAGCGGCGAACAATACGCCAATCACCTGCCGTTCGGGAAGGATAAGGCCGGCTATTCCTACCGCAAGCCAGGCGATAAGACCGGCAATGGGAGTGGCAATCAGCCTTCGGTTAGAAAATTCAATACGTTGTAGATCGAGGGTTCTTACTTCAGTGTTCATTGTCTTTCGTTTTTAGTAGGTTAAGATTGTTTTTTTACCCTTTGATCCAAAGTGAAGAACATTGTTACACGAAGCACAATTTTTTTTTTCAAATGGATGAAAAACACGCTGGGAGGGACGAGAACAGGTTGATTTTTGTACACAGAACTGTTTTAGAATTGTTCCGCTACCCAGCCTTATTAGAAAGTAGTTAAAAAAATAGTCCCTTAATTCTTTTGAATTAAGGGACTATAAGCCGGAAGGGGATCTGTTTAAATCAGGATCACTACCTTGCCCCTGGTGTGACCAGTTTCCAGATGAGCAATGGCCTCGGCTGTGTCGGGCAGCTCATATTTGCGATGGATCACAGGCCGAACCAATCCCTCTTCAATGAGCTTTTTGAGCTGCTCCAGGTCCTCCCGGTTGGGAGTAGCCACGGGCATCATACCGATTTTTTTGTTGCTTGTAGCCGATACCAGACCGCCGATGATGCCATGTTGCAGTAACAGGCTTGCGGATGTAAACCCGGCGATGACACATCTGCCTCCCGGCGCTACCGCCCTGCGAAGGTCCTGGACGTTACGATTGCCTACGGCATCGAATATCAGGTCGTACTGCTTGCCCTGCCGGGTGAAGTCTTCCTGCGTGTAGTCCACCGCGTGGTCTGCACCGATTTCTTTTACCATTTCCAGGTTTCGCGTGCTGCACACACCGGTCACTTCGGCGGCGCCCAGGGCCTTAGCCAGCTGCACAGCAAAAGTGCCTACTCCACCCGAAGCGCCGTTGATCAACACTTTCTGACCTGCCCGGATCTTACCGTATTTCAACCCTTGAAAGGCGGTGAGGCCTGCAAGCGGAACAGCGGCAGCTTCTTCATAGCTGAGATTGAAGGGTTTTTTGGCCAGCTCATTTTCCAAACCACAAGCATATTCGGCAAATGCGCCCAGTCGCGATAGCTCGCCATATACTTTGTCGCCCGGCTGAAAATGACGGATGTTGCGGCCAACAGCCACTACCTGCCCGGCGACATCAGCGCCGAGCTTCATCGATTTGGGTTTGGTGAGGCCCATTGACAGTCGCGCGAATCGCGGAGATCCCCTCATAAAGTGCCAGTCGAGCGGGTTGGCCGCTGACGCGCGCACCTCGATCAGTACCTCGTTGTCCTGGGGGGTGGGTTTTTCGACGTCCTTAAGTTGGAGCACTTCAGGACCGCCATACTGTTCGTACATAATTGCTTTCATCTTTTCCATTTTTTATTTCCTTTCCCGTACGCCTTTGATCAACAGCCAGAAGATGATCCCAAATTCGCCTATGGCTGAAGGTATCGTGACAATAGGAGCTACCGTGCCCATAAGGGATGGCCATATCACTCCCGTAATACTGGAGAGCACATAACCGACTCCTCCCACCACGAGGATAATGCCCAATATTCGGGGTATGAATGCCGATTGGTAAACCAACAATCCAAATGGGATGAGCCAGAGTCCCCAGAATACTTGTACAATCGTAATCCCTTGTTCATATAGTTTGAGGAACGTCATGGTGAGGGCTGTGATCTGTTCAGGATCGAACGGCTTTAGAAAGTCAGCATCGGACAGGAGAATCAAAGCTGCCAACTGATTGAGCATGTTGAGGAATCCTATTGGGACACCGACAAACACAAGCGCCACCAACTGTTTGGCGTAGGATTCATTTACGTTTTTCAGCAAACGGTAGAGGCTGAGTGCTAAAAAAATGAATAGCACCTGTGAAGCCAGCTGGCTTAGAATCCCCAGGCGAAACAGGCTTTCCTGCGCCAAAATATTTTGGGCGGTAGTTGTAGCATTGTCCCATACAAATATTTGGGAAGGGACGTACATAATACCAAAAGCGCCTGTGAGCCCCATCAGCAGATAGAGTACCCCGGCAACGCGGGCATTTTGTTTAAGTGAGTAGGTCATGTTCGTTGGATTTAAGTTAAAAGTTAGGTTCAATCTGTTCGTTGTTTTTGTTTGAATTGCTAAGTGTCTTTCTCGTCAATTGATTTTTCAGGTTTTCTTCAATGTTTTAGGGAGTTTCGAAATCAGCTTCCCGTTTGCGCCAGTTCCAGGCGTACCAAACAATAAAGGACGTACAGGCAATTTCAATAATGCCAAAAAATAGATAGTAGTGGGAGGGCCTGCCAACGAACATCGTCGCAAGCATTACGAAGGTTTTGATCGAACCAGCTGTAATATTAGCCCACCGGTTAGCTTTGTAATGGAGTATTCGCGATAGCAATACCATGGCTATCGGTATTTCCATCAGCACAGCAGCTCCGAGTAGGAAGTTCTCGTTGATTACCATGCCGCCTACTTTTCCGGTTATGAATTGATTCAGTAATACTGGATCCATCAACGCCATGAGATCACAATAGAGGTAGTTGAATAGCACAAATATCCACAGTGTGGAAAGTAACACCCTGGGGTCTAAGGGGAATATGTGCTTTAAGTTGCCGGTGTCATCCATATAGTTTGGTAAATTAGTGTACTATTTAACTAATACACTGCAATAGTAAAAGATTATTTTTGATTGAGCAACGTCTTTTCACATATTTTTCTAAAAAGATGATAGGGAAGGTGTAACAATCTCACGGGAGATGGATCAAAGTATTGTGCTTTTGAAATTTGAGGAGTCTGGGTTAGTGGTGTGGCATAAACATTAGTATTTTTGACGTTTCGAGGGACCAATTTTAAAAACCAAAAACCCTATGATTAAGAATGACTGAGCCAAACAGGTACCTATTTGAATCCCTTTATGAACAATACCGGTCTATGGTTTTGCAAATGTGTACCGGCTTTGTAAAGGGAGACGTCGAACAGGCAAAAGATCTGACTCAGGAGGTTTTTATCAATACCTGGAATGCGCTAAACAAATTCAAGGGTGCTTCCAGTTATAAAACCTGGATATACCGTATTGCGGCAAATACATGCCTAAAACATATCCGCGATCGGAAGGATAAAAATAATGTACCAATAGGTGATGTGGTACATCCTGTAGTAGAACAGGGCACTACTACCCAGGATGACGAACACCGGTATTTGTACCTGGCCATAGGCAAGTTGGCTGAAGTCGACCGGCTGATCATAATGATGGTGCTGGACGAACTCGAATATGACGAAATCGCGAATGTAGTCGGAATCAGCGCGGTGAACCTGCGCGTAAAAATTCATCGGATAAAGAAAAACCTTAAAGAATTACTCCAAAATGAGCGATCGGATAGATGACTTAAAAAACCTGTGGAAACGTGCGGGAGAGTCTGTGAAAGACAATGCTGCGGAGACACACGTGCTGATTAAAATGGCGCAAAAGAGAAAAGCCGGCGCTACCAGAATGCATGCGCTTAATATCCTGGTGCTGGTGATTACGCTGGCAGGCATATCCGCTTTTTTCATTTATGTAGCGAAATTTCAACAGCTCATCAGCCACGTAGGCGTAACGCTAATGGTTGGAGGGCTGCTCGTCAGAATTGTCATCGAAATTTTCAGCGTTTACCTCGCCACGCGGATCGACATGAGCGAAAACGCCCTGCATACCAATAACCGCTTTCTGCACTTTTACCGTTTTCGGAAAGCAGTACATGGCCCCGTTACCATTACTATTTTAATACTTTATACCGTTGGTTTTTATATGCTCACACCGGAGTTCAGTGAGTATTTTAGTCTGCCCATGATGATTCTCATCGACGCTTCTTATATCGTAGCTGCCGTAATCTTTGGCTGGAACATTTTAATGGCCGTTCGCAAAGAAATGCGCTACCTAAACGAGATCAAAAGAATTCAGGAGGATATAAAAGCTGTGTGACCAAGTCGTCATTGCAGAGTCAGTTCATTCATCTTTTCGACGGTGATGTCAGTAGCAAATTTCACCACTTTCACTACTTCACCATTTGAGTTGCGGATGGGGTTATAGATGGCATTTAGCCATACGGTTTCTCCCGTAGATGCTACCCGCTTGAATACGCCGGTAAGTGATTCACCCCCGGCGAGCCGCGCCCAGAAGGTTTTATATTCCTCAGATTCCAGTACATCCTGGGGAACAAATATGCGGTGATGTTTGCCGTTTATTTCAGGCATCGAGTACTTTACTGTTTTCAAAAAATTCGAATTTGCGCTGATGATGGTGCCATCCGGTTTGAACTCGATGGTGGCCATTGTCGCATTTATTCCTTCTAAAATGCCTTGGCTTTCTGCCTGCCTTTCCTTTTCAGCCGTGATATTAGTGGCGAATTTCACCACTTTGGCTACCTGGCCTTTCGAGTTAAAAATGGGATTGTAGATGGCATTCAGCCATACCGTATCGCCGGTAGAGTCTACGCGCTTGAAAGTGCCCGTGAACGACTCTCCCGCCGCCAGCCGCTGCCAAAAGGTTTTGTAGTCCTCCGATTCCAACACATCCTTTGGCGCAAATATTCGATGATGTTTGCCCACGATATCTGGCAGGGCACACTTCACAGCGTTCAGGAAGTTGCTATTCGCGGCGAGGATGGTGCCGTCCGGCGTAAACTCAATGGTGGCCATGGTGGCATCGATGCCGGCTATGATTCCCTGCATTTCAGATGTAGCACGGTTAAGTTCGTCGCTCTTTCGCTGCATTTCTTCCTGGGTAGCCTGCAGCTCTTCCATGTTCTGGCGCATTTCCTCTTCCTGGGCTTTCAGTTCTTCGGCCTGCTGCTGGCTCGCGTTCAGCAGGTGCAGGGTGGTGTCGCTGTCTCTCACCGTTTTGATAGTGGCCGCAATATTTTCCGATAATTCTGTGATAAACTCCCGGTGATGAGAAAGGAATTCGTTGAATGAAGCCAGCTCTATTACTCCATATATCTCTTCGTTTATCATCATGGGTGCGATTAATACAAATCGGGGAGTGGTTTCGCCCAGACCTGACGTGATGCTGACAAAATTAGAAGGGACGTCTTTCAAATAAATCATCTCCTTCTCCAGCGCACACTGGCCCGCCATTCCTTCGCCCAGTTCAATTCGCCGGTCCATGTATTTCTTTCTTTCATAAGCATAGCAGGCTATCATTTTCAGGTGTTGATCGTTTTCCTGTTTTTCACCTTCCAATAAAAAGACGGCGCCCTGATTGGCTTTCACGTATTTTACCAGGTTGGAAAGAATTTCGTTTGCAAGGTCTTCCAGCGAAAGAGAATTTTTGTTGCGGAGAATATCCGAAAACCGGGCAAGACCTGAGTTGAGCCAGTTTCTTACCTCTTCTTCCTCCGCGATCGAGGTGAGTCGTTTTTTCAACGATTCGAGTGCTTCGCCGAGTTCACTTTGAAAAAGCTGCTCCGGGACATGCACCTGGAAATTACCGTTTTCTATTTCGGTAATGAATTGGGTAGCTTTTTGAATTTGTATTTTAAACGTTGAATGTTCACTTCGTATGTTGTCCAGTTCTTTCCTTCGCCTCGACTTCAAAAATCCTC
>CAYUJK010000097.1:3740-10559 GCA_964444895.1 uncultured Roseivirgaceae bacterium | reverse complement strand
CGGACGGAACCTTCAATTTCAACTTCATCATCGAGGCCTTTCAGAGTGAAGAACCCAAGCCAGAATCGGAAAGCGCGTGGGAGATAGAATTCGGCGGCCTGGAGCTGGATAATTTTCGGTTTGCCTTTTTAGATCACTATGAAAACTCGGAGATCACAACTCGCCTGGAAAATCTTGACCTGGATATCGACGAACTCAATCTTGATTCGCTGGACTTCAGAGCCGGAAGATTCAAACTCGACGGGGCTGTAGTAAACGTTTTGTTAGGCGAAAGCCATCAGGAAAATGATGAGGATGTGGAAGAAGAAAACGGCGAGAGCACTCGACTATCAGTAGCGCTAAAAAAAATAGAAATAGCGAATTCACAAATCAAGTTTTCGGATGTTTCTCAGAATGCCGCCGCCAATATTGAGTTACTTGCGTTGAAAAAAAGCTTCTTTTCGCTCCATGAGCAGGTGGTCAGCACAGATCTGATCGAACTCCTTAATTCCACCGTTCACTATGAAAAAACAGACAGTAGCAGAGCGGAAGGCGATGACATTGCACGAGAAACAGCGCCTCAAAAGCCCTGGAAAATAGAAGCCACGGCCATAACGATGCGGCAAAATGAGCTTCGATATGATGACCATGTGCAAATGCCCGATACCCTGGGAGGAATGGATTACAGCCATCTACTGGTAAGAGGACTTACCTGCGATATCCGGGATGTGGCTATCCTGGGCGGTGACATGCGGGCGGATATCCGCGATCTGAAACTTTGGGAAAAGAGTGGCTTTGACCTGCGGAGCTTGCAGGCAAAGTTCAGCGTGGAGGGCGAGCGAATAGCCGTGCAGGAAGCCAGCCTTTCCACTGCCGCTTCTTCACTTTCCATCGATGCCGTTTTTTATCCAGCTTCTTTTTTGGAAGATACACTAAAGAAAAACCCCTCGGGTATTCAACTTCGCGACGCCGAAATTCATCCCTCGGACGTGCTCTATTTTGCACCGCAGTTGGCCCCGGTATTGACGCTCGACAAACCCATTGTGCTTAATTCAGATATTGAGGGCTGGCTTCACGACTTGCGCATTTCTGAACTGTCCGTAAAATCGGACAGCCTTCGCTTTTACGCCAAAGGAAAAGTGCAGGGACTTCCCAATATTAAAAGAGCATATTTTGACTTCCCGGAGTTTTCTCTGTGCTCAGATGCCCGGTCGCTTACCAATGTGCTTCCTGATTCGCTGCTTCCCGAAAACCTGCAATTACCCGAAAAAATAAAGCTTGAGCTAATAGCCAGGGGCTACCTGAACGATGCCCGGGGAAACTTTTCGCTGGTATCGTCCCTGGGCAATGTGTTTTTCGAGGGCAGGTATAGAAACGACACCCTTTCGCAAGTGGTGAAGATGGCGGGCGACCTGGAAATCGACTGCCTGGAGCTGGGTCAGCTGCTTCAAAATGACGAACTGGGAGAGGTAGTAGCTCACCTGTCGCTGGACGGAGAAGGCATGGATTTGTCCACGGTGGATATTAATATTGATGGTAGAATAGACATTTTTGGGTTCCGGGATTACGAATACCAGGGGATCGAAATTGACGGGCATTTCAAAGAGAATTTTTTCAAAGGAGAATTGGCAGCCGACAATGATGATTTTAAATTTGATTTTAATGGCCTGGTAGATTTGAATGACTCCCTGCCGGTGCTCGACCTCGCCTTTAACCTGGAATATGCCGACCTGCAAGCCATCAATATTACCAAAAATGATGTGAAAGTAGGGGGGGAGCTCCTTTCAGAAATTACGGTTGATAAGGAGGGGAGAGTAAATGGTAAGGCAGCTCTCCGGGAAATCAGGGCAGTGGAAGGCGGGAACCTTTACGCCATTGACTCTGTGGTTTTCAATTCCCTGAGCCTGAAAAACAGGACAGATATACAGGTGCGATCGGATATCTTCAGCGCGGGCCTTACCGGCAATGTTGATTTGCAGCAATTGCCGCAAATAGTGCGCATGCACCTCGACAGGTACTTCACACGCGATGGAATGGCGCAGGATAGCCTCACGAATGACTCCAGCCAGTTTGAGTTTTTTATCGACTTGACCCATCCCGAATTTTTCACAGAAGTGCTGCTGCCCGGATTAAAGGAAATTGATATTTCTACAATAGAGGGGTCTTATGACAACTCAAGCAATGAACTGCTGGTGAATGTGGACATCCCCCGGCTATATTACAACGAGGTTGAAATGGACAGTGTAGGGCTAAACCTTGCTTCCGACAATGAGAAGCTAAGGGGCAATTTTTCCTTTGCCCTGATGCGGAACAATTTTGTGAATATTGACAATTTTAACCTCACGGCTACTTCAGCAGAAGAAGCGCTCGACTTGCTGGTGACCATGCCTTTCAAAGGCAATGACAACTTTCAATTGGGAACCCGGTTGTTTCGAAAAGATTCAGCTTATTTCCTGGTGTTTAAGCCGGACGAGCTGGTATTTAGCGGTGTACCCTGGGATGTAACGGAAGATAACTACATACGCCTGGACGATCATTTTTGGATACACAACCTGGCTTTTTCGCATTCCAATAAACTCCTGTCGGCAAAATCGATGATAGACGATGCCGGCGACACCACCCTCCAAATTGATTTCCGAAATTTCGACCTGAAAACGCTGGGCGAGCCGCTGGGTGAGCAGGCGAGTATTGTATCGGGCGTTGCCAATGGCCGCGTTACGCTCCTGCAGCAGTTCACAGGGCTATCGCTCGATGCTAAACTTGACATTAAATCCCTTACGTTCATGGAGGTGCTGCTGGGCAACTTCACCCTGGACAATACTTATCGGAGTAGCAGGAATAATTTTGATATAGCAATTCGAGACGGCGGAGCAGACTTGCGGATGAAAGGGGTGTTTCAAAGTGATGATGAATTTCCCGAATTCGAGACAGATATGGACATAAGAAAGCTTGATCTCAAGGCAGTAGAGCCTTTTGTGAAAGCTTCTATCAGTAAACTGGAAGGTAGTTTGACCGGAGATATCCGGGTGACGAGTGCGGAGGGAGTACCTGACGTGGCCGGTGTACTTGGAATGAAAAATGTAAAAGTGACTCCCGTATTTACCGGGGCGGAATTGATGGTAGAAGACGAGCAAATTCGATTGAGAAACAAAGCGATTGCCCTGAATGATTTTACCATCAAAGATGACAAAGGCGGTTCTGCCATTCTCAACGGAACAGTAGATGCAGGGCGGTTTCCTGACTACCGGTTGCAGATGAGCCTAAAAGCCAATAATTTTCAAACGCTAAGCATAAAACAAGGGGATAACGATCTGTACTATGGCGATTTGCGCATCAACGGTAACGCAGATATTGCCGGCGACCAGGACCTGCTGAAAATTGACGCTGGCTTGCGGGTAGTGGATGGCAGTAGCGTAGTGTATATAGTGCCACGTACGCAGGCCACGGTGCGCTCCAGTGAAGGCCTGGTAAACTATGTGGTGCCAGAGGAGGAGAAGGATCCGCTATTGGAGGCACTGGCAAACGATTCCTTCGATACCGTCAGTACCTCCATCACCGGGGTGGATATTTCGGCAAACCTGGCTATCAATAACAAAAGCACGCTTAGTATTATCATCGACCAGCAAACAGGCGATCGACTGGATGTGAATGGCGATGCCGCGCTTACCTTCAGAATGCCCCCTAACGGGGATGTCATTTTATCAGGCAGATATGAGGTGTCGAGCGGCAGCTATAAGCTGAATTTCTATGAGATAGCCAAAAGGGAGTTTCAAATGGTAAAGGGCAGCTACCTCTTCTGGACGGGCGACCCGCTGAAAGCCCGGCTTAACATCACTACCCGCTACCAGGTAGAGACCCTGCCTCCGGTGCCGGGTATCAACAGGCGCTTGCCCTTTTATGTGAACCTCAACATCACCGGTGAGGTGCTGGAGCCTGTGCTTAACTTTAACCTTTCTATGCCGGACGAGACGCAGAAGGAGTATGCCAACGTGTATTCTTTTTTGCAAAACGTGAACAAGCAAGAAACGGAGCTCAATAAACAGGTATTTTCACTGATCGTTTTCAACAGCTTTATGATTGGTGGTTCAAATACGCAGTCGGGCGACCTTCTCACCGGCACAGCCCGGCAGAGTCTTAGCAAGATACTTTCGCAACAACTGAATCGCCTGGCCGGCAATCTCGATTTTGTAGATATGGACCTCAACCTGAAATCTTATGAAATGGGGGCAGACGAGGAAACCCGCGGGCAGACAGACCTGGAGCTTGGTCTTTCGAAATCGCTATTTAATAACCGCGTTACCATCCGGGTGGCAGGCAATGTAAACCTGGAAGGAGAGCAGCGTTCTCAGGAAGGAATGTCCGATTATACCGGGGATATTATGATTGAATACAAGTTGAGCAAAGATGGTATTTATCGGCTTCAGGTGTTCAACAAAGATGAATTTAACACCCTGGATCAGGGGCAGATATCCAAAACCGGGGTAGGCCTGATTATGGTGAGGGACTATGACAATGTAAAAGAATTGTTCAGAAAAAAAGAGACAGTTGAATAAAAGCATGCGCTATATCACCCTGTTGCTTTTCATTTCTTCCTGTACAGGCACGAAGTTTTTGAATGAAAATCAGAAATTTTACACCGGTGCGGAAATAGAGTTTAAAGGACGGTATAAGAGCAAGGCCGACCGGCAATTGAAATTGGATATGGAGGAACTGTTATTTCCCAAACCCAATACTACCATTCTGGGCTCCCGGCCCCTGGTGTGGGTACATTTCGTTGCGGGAACACCTAAGAAAGAAAAGGGATTGCGGCATTGGCTGAAGTATAAATTTGGAAAAGAGCCCGTGTTTTTCAGTGAAGTGGACTATCGGCATACCGCAGAACTCATGAATAACAAAATGCACAATGAAGGCTTTTTTGAAAACGATGTGGAATACCAAGTAAAGGAAAGCAAAAAAACAGCCCGGGTGATCTATACCATTGTGCCAGGCAGGCCTTACCACGTAGGCGAAATCACCTATGAGTCTGCTGAAGATCCAATATCCAAAGCACTAGAGGAGTTGAAGCCCGCCTCTTTGATAAGTACAGGAAGCAGGTACAGGCTTGATGACCTCGCCTCCGAGAGAACCCGCCTTAAAGATGGACTTAAGAATAAGGGTTTTTATTATATAGATGAAAATCACCTCATTTTCGATGTGGATACTACTGCCGGAGATCGGCAGGTGGATGTGATGTTGCGCAAGAAGAGCAATATCCCTGTGAAGGCCGAAAACATTTATCGGATTTCCGATGTCTTTGTCGTACAGGACCAAAAGAAAGCGGATAGCTCGGTCCGGGCAGCCGATACATTATTTGTGGACAGCGTCTACTACTACGACCCCGGGCGGATGTTCAGGCCTGGCGCCGTGCTTGGTAAAGTAAACCTGAAACCGGGAAACCTCTATACGCAAAACGACCACAACTTTACCATCGGAAAACTCATCAATCTGAACGCCTTTCGCTATGTGAATGTCAATTTTTCGGAAACCGGGGAAGAAGGAAAGCTGGATGCTATGGTGCATTTGATCCCGGCCGAAAAGAAGTCGCTGCGGGTGGAGCTTCAGGGCGCCATCAATTCCAATGACTATGTGGGGCCGCTTCTTCGCGCTACCTTTCAAAACAGAAACTTTCTGCGGGGCGCCGAGGTATTTGAGCTGTCGCTGACGGCGGGTTTCGAAACGCAGATATACGGTGGCCAGCAGAGCGGGTCACTCACCTCATTTGAACTGGGCGCCGGGGCTTCTTTGGTTTTTCCCGATTTTGTGCTTCCGGTGCCCTTCGACTTTCGAAACAGTCGCTTTGTACCCCAGACAGAAGTGCGGCTGGGCGTCAAGCGGATCAACCGCGTCAATTTCTTTTCGATGAGTTCGGTAGACCTGGGGTTTGGGTACCGGTGGAACGAAACCGTGAGAAAAAAGCACGTCGTTTTTCCCATCGATATTTCGGTGGTAAACCTCACCAGCACCACCGAGGAATTCCGTGAGCTTTTGGAGATCAACAGCTTTTTGCGGAGCAGCTACGAAGAGCAGTTCATTCTTGGCTCCCGCTATTCCTATTTCTACAATACACAGGCACAGGAAAAAAGAGGGAGCATCGATGATTTTTATTTTAATGGAAATATTGATTTGAGTGGCAATATCGCCTACCTGCTTCAGTCGTCAGTAAGTAGCAGTCCCGAAGGAGACTACAGCATATTGGGGTCGGAATATTCCCAGTTTGCGAAGGTGGATGTCGATTTCCGGTATTACAGGAAAATATCTTCAAAGAGCAAACTTGCTACCCGGGTCATTGCGGGTGCGGGTTATGCCTATGGGAACTCGGAAAGCTTGCCTTTTATCAAGCAGTTCTCCATTGGTGGCTCGGGCAGTATCCGGGCGTTTCGGGCCAGGTCTATTGGGCCCGGTTCCTATCGCGATCCGTCAGTGGCCCAGGGAGGTATTTTCATTGACCAGACGGGTGACATAAAATTTGAGTGGAACACCGAGTACCGCTTTGATATCCTGGGTTCGCTCAAAGGAGCTCTCTTCGCCGATGTAGGAAATATATGGACGATCAGGGAAGATGAAAACCGGCCGGGCAGTCATTTTGCAGTCAAAAATTTTATCAGTGAAATGGCCATGGGCGCTGGCTTTGGCATCCGCTACGATGCCAATTTTTTCGTCATCCGTTTTGATCTCGCTGTACCCCTTCGCGAGCCGTTTCATCCTGTAGCCGAACGATGGGTGTTTAACGACATCGGTTTTGACAAAGTCGTGTATAACATCGCTATTGGGTATCCGTTTTGAGGCGAGGTGGGCAGCAGT
>CAYUJK010000097.1:1760-3640 GCA_964444895.1 uncultured Roseivirgaceae bacterium | reverse complement strand
GAAATATGGGGCACAAAAGCGGCAGATGTAAGCCTGGAGGTGAAAGTGCCGGTGCTGATCATGCCTTATGAGTCGCAAATCAAAAAGCGGGCAAAAATAGCGCTTGCGTATGATTTTGAAAAAATAAAGGACTTTACACCTCTGAATAGCCTGCGGCTGCTGGCAGAAGTGTACGATGCTGAAGTACAAATAATCAATATCAGCGACGAAGACATAAACAGCGGGAAAAGACTGGACGAAATCCAAAATTACCTGAAAGGCCTCAACGTGTCGCTGCATTTGAAGAAACACAGCGATGTGGAAGAAGGCCTGGGGGAACATATCCAACACCACGATGTGTCGGTACTGGTAGTGTTGCACAGGTCGCGCAATTTCTTGATGGACTTGTTTCACGATAGCCTTACCGAGCGAATGGCGTTGAGGTCGAGGATTCCTATCCTGGTATTAGAAGTGTAATCGCAACCGTAAACAAAATGAGTATGATTTCGAGAATGATGATAGGGCTGGACCTCAGCGAAATGGACGAAACGGTGATCCGGTACGTGCGCGATTTCACCCGTACGGTGCCCGGAATAGAGTCGGTATATTTTGTTCACGTGGTAAAAAACCTGGAACTGCCCGAGGAAATCCGAAAAAAATACGGCGATGTACTGCTGCCTAATGACGAGGCTATAAAGCACGAAATGAAAAGCGAGGTAGAAAATTACTTTGGCAGTACCGAAGGCCTGGAGATAGAGTACGAAGTGCTGGAAGGGGAGCCCCTGAAGCAGCTGCTGCACTGGTCGAGGGTGAAGCTTATTGACCTTATCATAGCCGGAAAAAAGAAGAAGGAACTCGGCACGGGAATTACCATGGAAAAACTCGCCCGCAAAAGTCCGTGCTCGATACTCTTTGTGACCCAAGGCCGCGTGGAGGCGCCGAAGAAATTCCTGATACCCGTCGATTTTTCCAGGCGAACCGACTATGTGTTTAAGGTGGCCAGAGGCTTGAAAAAAAACATTCCCGATGCAGAATTTGTTTGTCAGAACGTAGTAGATGTGCCGGTAGGCTACTACAAGATCGGCAAGTCGTTTGAAGAGTTTGCGGAGATCATGAAAGAAAACGCAAAAAAGAAGTGGGAGCAGTACTGCAGCGCGCATGACCTTAGCGATCTTGGGGTAGAGGTGCATTACTCAATCAATCACAAAGACAATATTGCCAAGGTGATCTTCACGTATGCCAAAGAAATCGATGTAGACATGATCATTATGGGGTCGAAGGGGCAAACTGATGCGGCGGCCTTTTTGCTGGGAAGCGTGGCCGAAAAGCTGATTTCTTATGACTATGACATCCCTTTGTTTCTTGTAAAAAAGCCGGGTGAAATCTATGATTTCTTTGATGCGTTAGATAGGGTATAATCTCTACAGATCACTCGAAAAATGTAAAGCGTATGGCGACGAACCTGGATGTGCTCACCGACAAGATTTACCGCGAAGGGGTGGAGAAGGCCCGGCACGAGGCCGATGAAATCCTGAAAAAGGCCCGGGAAGAAGCCCGGCAGATAACCGAGCAGGCAAAGGCAAACTCAAAGGCTATGCTGGAGGATGCGCAAAAGGAGGCCGATGGCATGATGAAAAACGCCGTTGCAGATATCCGGATGGCGGGCAACCAGGCCATTAGCGCATTGAAGCAGGAAATCAAAAACCTGCTCAGCAGGCAAATCATTGAAAAGCCTGTCGGAGAATTGTTCAGCGACCCCGCATTTCTCAAAGCCGTTATTCTCGAAGTAGTAAAAAATACTGCTGAGGGCTCCCACGACGTGAAAATCCCTGCGCGTCTCAAAAACAAGATTGACCAATCGTTCGAAAATGCGTTAAAGAAAGAAGTAAAGGAATTGAAAA
>CAYUJK010000097.1:0-1660 GCA_964444895.1 uncultured Roseivirgaceae bacterium | reverse complement strand
AAGATTGACCAATCGTTCGAAAATGCGTTAAAGAAAGAAGTAAAGGAATTGAAAATTACTTTTGATGACAAACTTCACGGCGGCTTCAGGCTTGGCAAAAACGGGGAAGACTACAGCCTCACTTTTAGCGATGAAGATTTTGCGGCGTATTTCAAGTCATTTTTGCGCAACAAAGCGGAGGAAGTGCTATTTGGCAATCGTAAATGAATAAATACTACTACCTCATAGCGTCCCTTCCGGTACTGCATCCAGAAAAGAAAAGCGATCCAATAGACTTCCGGAGCCTCTTCGAAACCATCCAGGAAAACCTCGAAGAAGAGGACAAGACCGCTCTGGAATACCTTCACCATCGCAACGACATTCGCAATTTCATATCCGTATTGGCTGAGCTTCGGCGTGTGCCCTCGCCTTACAACAGCTTTTTCTTTCCTTATTCCAAAGAACCTTCCGAGTTTCATCACTACAAGCGAAAATCTTCTGTGCTGCCTGATTTTATCGCCGATACCCTGAAGGAGTTTAAGGACCTGGGAGAAGGGCAGTCGCTGCACGAAATCGAAAAATCCCTTACCGGGAGTTTTTATAATATTACAGGGCATAGCAGAAATCACTTTGTTCGCAGCTATTTTGAGTTTGATCATAAGCTTCGGAATTTGTCTGTCATGCTGAATGCCGGAAGATATGGCGCTCACTATGCCCATGTGCTGAATGGCAACAGCGCTGACGTAGAAAAGGAACTCATTAGCGATATTGGCGTCACCACCAGGCCGGCACAGGTGGAGAGCCTCATGCAAGCCATAAAAAATGAAAACGCCTTTCAGATTGAAATGGCGTGGGATAAGATCCGCTGGGAATTTATCGATACCCATACGGCCTTGTCGAATTTCGGAGTTACATACATCCTCGGCTATTACCTGAAGCTTCAATTCATACAACGTTGGGCACTGTTGGAAGGCGACGGAAGTCACCGCATGGACAAGCTGGCGGATGAAATCATGGAGGAGTACGAAATGCCGGAGCGAGCCTGAAAAGAAATGCGATGAGTTCAGGATAGGGGATAGCTGAAAATGGCGTGTTTTAGAGCTTTGTCAATCAATAAGAAATAAACACTAATCAACGGGAAGCTAATGATAACGACGACGATATGACGAAAGGGAGAGTTACAGCCATTATTGCCAATCTTGTTAGCATAGACGTGGACGGCCCCGTGGGGCAAAACGAAATATGCTATATCCTCCACAATGGCGTGAAGCTCATTGCAGAGGTGATCAGGGTAACGGGCAAAACGGCCTTTACCCAGGTTTTCGAATCTACGCGCGGCATAAAAATCGGCGCCGGGGCAGAGTTTACCGGCAACATGCTGGAGATTACCCTGGGGCCTGGCCTGCTGTCCCGCAACTACGATGGGCTTCAAAGCGACCTGGAAAAGTTAGCGGGACTCTTCCTGGAGCGTGGAGAAATTGTGTTTCCCCTTGACGAAGAAAAAAAATATGAATTTACTCCCATCGCCGCCGTTGGCGATGTTATCGCCGCAGCCCACTGGCTTGGGTCAGTAAAAGAAAACTGGATTGAACACAAGATCATGGCGCCCTTTAAGCTTGAGGGCAGGGGCAAGGTGAAATGGATAGCTGATAGGGGGGCGTATCGAATTCACGATAAAATC
>CAYUJK010000096.1:5048-10562 GCA_964444895.1 uncultured Roseivirgaceae bacterium | reverse complement strand
GAAGAAGTGAAAAAACACTTTGAAAAAGGAAATATAAAAGGCGAAATTGTGATCGTGATAGAAGGCAAAAGCAAAAAATAATACCAACCCAAAAAATACACTACCCATGGAATTAGACAAAGAGCATGTCATGAATGAAGTGATTAAAATAGCCCGCAGGGCAGGAGATTTCATTCGGCATGAAGGAGCTGGTTTTGATCGCGATAAAATAGAGGAAAAAAGCCTCAACAACCTGGTATCGTATGTAGACCTGGAAGCCGAAAAGATGATCGTACAAACGCTGAAATTTACCATGCCCGATGCCGGTTTTATCACCGAAGAAGGCACGGCTACTGAGCGCTCTGAAGAATTTAATTGGGTAGTAGATCCACTGGATGGCACAACGAACTTTCTGCATGGCCTGGCGCCTTATTCTGTGAGTATCGCCCTGATGCATAATCAAAAAGTGATCATAGGGGTAGTCTATGAGATCAACCGTGACGAGTGCTTTTACGCATTTGAAGGGGGGAAGGCCTTTCTGAACCGAAAGCCAATACAGGTGTCGCCCGTGAAAAAATTTGAAGAAGGACTTTATATCACAGGATTCCCCTACAGGGAGTTTGACAAGGTGAAGAATTTCATAGGATCCATGGAGTACTTCATGAAGCACACTCACGGACTCAGGAGATCAGGGAGTGCAGCAGCGGATCTTGCTTACGTCGCCTGCGGCAGGTGCGAAGGCTTTTATGAAACCGGGCTCAATGCCTGGGACGTGGCCGCCGGAGCACTAATTATTCGCGAAGCCGGTGGGAAAGTTACCGACTTTTCCGGTGGTGAAGACTATCTCTTTGGCAGCACCATCGTCGCTGGTAATGCGGATGTGCAGCTGCAGATGGTAGATGCCCTGAAGAAGTTTTATTAAATTTGCGTTCAGCATCAAAGACGATATACATGGTACAGGCAATAATAGTAGCGATACTTTTTGTGGGGGCGGTAGCCTATCTCATCAACATCTTTCGCAAACAACTAAAGTCGAATTCTTCCTGTGGCAGTGCCGCCTGCAAGTGTGAACCAGGCAAAGGAAAGTAGCACGTCATCCTGAAGCAGATTGGTGTAACGCCGGGAATATGAAAACCGGGCTTAGGCCCACACCTTCGTTCCTTCTGTACAATTTTTACAAATGTCAATTTCTCGCCTCGATTTCAGCAGTGCTTTGCGGAAATTTCGGTAGTTGGACCCGTACCAGATGTCGCGGAACGTTGCTCCGTTCAGGGCGCCCATGGGGTGCTGCACATCCTTGTCAAAGCAGCATGGGGCCACGCGCCCATCCCAGGTGATCACGGAGGAGTGCCACATCTTCCAGCATTGGTTCAGCAGACGGTTTTTAATAGCATATTTGCCATCAGGCATCTTTCGGTAGCGCGAGTATTGTTCGTTTTCTGGCAAGAGAGAAGAGCCGTTTTCGTAGTCGTAAACCTGCGCCGTTTTCAGTGCTACACTGTCCACGCCCAGGCTGTGGGCCAGCTTTTTCACCTCTTCTACCTGGTGTTCATTTTGCCGCACTACCAGAAACTGGAAAATGATGTGAGGTGTTTTTGATTTCAGCCTGCGTTTCCATTCTATTACTTGTTTTGTGCCTTCTATCACTTTCTGCAGTGTGCCACCTACCCGGTAGTTTTGATAGGCCTCTTGTGTAGTGCCGTCAATGGAAATAATGAGTCGGTCCAGCCCCGATTCTACCGTTTTAAATGCGTTTTCTTTGTTTAAATAGTGGGCGTTGGTGGAAGTAGCGGTGTATATTTTCTTCTCATGTGCATAGCGGATCATGTCGAAGAATTGCTTGTTCAGGTAAGGCTCCCCCTGGAAATACAAGATCAGGTACAGCAGGCGCCGGTGCTGTTCGTCAATGATACGGGTAAAGGTATCCATACTCATCATGCCTGTGGGCCGCGTGAAGGCCCTGAGTCCGCTGGGGCATTCCGGGCAGCGCAGGTTGCAGGAGGTGGTAGGCTCTACCGACAGGCTGATGGGCATTCCCCACTGCAGGTCTCTCTTCAGTACCCGCGACAAATGGTAGCTACTGAGGAGCTTTAAGCCGTTGACCAGCCGCGCTGGCGTCACTTTGGAGGCAATATTGAAAATGTCCTGGTTCAACGTTCCGAAAAGTTTGCGTGTTCAGTGAGCAATTTAATGGGTTAATTTGTTATCTGCATAAGTCGCCAGGCATTTGTGCAAGTATGTAGCAATCGAAAGGTGGTGGTAGGACATGAAAAAAGTAAAGTATCAGAGTAGATGTGGTTTACCTGCCCGGCAATGCAGCCCAGAGGGATTTGTTTTTAGCGAAGTGTCCAGAAAAGCAGCAAGCCAATGATCACATCGTGTTTTTTTAGGGCGTCCTTTATTTTTTTCGTAGCACGGTACACCTGGTTTTCTACCGTCCTGAGCGATACATTAAGCTTGTCCGCTATTTCCTTGTGAGACAGGTTTTTTGTTTTTGACAGGAGAAATATTTCCCGTTGTTGGGCAGGTAGTTTGCGGATAATGCTCTGGGTAAGTGCTTCCAACTCTGAATAAACCACCACATTCTCGGTATCCAGCAGTGAGCTTATATCCTGTTTTTCCAGGTATTTTTTATAAGCAATTTCGTAAGCCTGCTTTTTTTGACGGGTAATGAGCAGGTTTTTGGTAATGGTAAAAAGATAGGCATTTACGGAAAGATTTTCGTCGAGTGTATGCCTGTACTGCCACACCTTTACAAATACGTCCTGCACCACTTCGCTGGCTTCTTCATGGGATAGCCCGAATCGTACCGAAACGGAGAAAATCTTCCGGCTAAAAAGCTCATAGAGCACCTTAAAGTCAGCTTGGTTTCCAAGACGGATACCCCTCACTATTTGCGGATTGACGTTCACGGTTGGTTAAAGGGTAATTTTGACTAAAAATATAATATTTGACAGTAAGTCCAATATTTTTTGGAGAATTTAAAATGAACTGTCCTGTGGTGGAGGGTTTTTTGACAATTTTTTATTGGCGTGTGAGTAGTATGTCTGTTAAGTGAGTATATAAGTTTCAAGAGGATATCAATAGCATTGTGAACAAGAAGCTGATAAGAAAATTTAAGGAAGGCAGATGCACGCCGGAAGAAATACGCAAGGTGTTGCTGTGGTACCAGTCAGACGAGGCTGAGTCTGCCTATTCCGTCGAGATCGAAAAGTACTGGCAGTCTGCCGCCGATCTGCCCTTCGAAGAGCAGGACAGGGTTTTTCAAAAAATTCTTCAGAAAATAGATGTGGACGAGACCCCAGGAAGGGAGGTAGCGCATCACACGCTGAAGTCCGAAAAAAAAACCAACGGACGTTTTTCACCTGCGTGGCTAGTAGCCGCTTCTCTAACGCTGCTGCTACTGTCAGCGGCCGGTATCTACTTTTCCCTTTCGCATCGCGATGATGTGCGTAACACCCCTTTTCAAATCAACCAAATCACCAAACAAACCGAAAAGGGCCAGAAGTATACCATGCGATTAGCCGATGGAACGAAGGTAAAGCTCAATTCAGAGAGTAAAATCTCATTTCCGGAGCAATTTGACGGGGAACTTCGGATAGTGGAGTTCGTAGGAGAGGCATTTTTTGAAGTGGCGAAAGATACGGCGAGGCCGTTTGTGATCCGGTCGGGAAAGATCAGCACCACGGTACTGGGCACGTCCTTCAACCTTCGCGCCACCGCTGATGCCGGGAAATTCGAAGTGGCTGTGCTCACCGGTAGCGTAAAGGTTTCTCATGAGGCTGAGAAAGGTATCGATGAGAGGCATGTGGCGCCTCACCAATCGGCCACTTTCGACCAAAAGAGCAACTTTTTTAACATCCAGCCTTTTGACCCCGAAGTGGTGATGGCTTGGGTAGATGGAGTGATTGTTTTCGAAGATGCCGGCCTGGACGAGATTGTCGGCAAGCTGGAAAGCTGGTATGGCGTCGATATCAACGTATCGGCCATCAAGGGTAGGATTTCAAAAGGGTATACAGGTAGCTACAAAGACAAAAGCCTGGAATCTGTATTGGAAGGGATCAGCTTTGTACTGGGTTTTGAATTTGATATAAATGGCAAAAAAGTAATACTGAAATAGAACACTAAATAGAATAAGTATGAGCAAAAGTAATACAAGCTAAAAAAGCCAGTGATTTTACCCTGATTGATCAGGAATAACACCACTGGCCTTGGGTTTCGTTGAAAGCCGTCCTAAATGTTGGCGCATTGTATCCGGCTTGCTCAACGATGAAACAATTGTCTAATGATCAGTTCTTTAACCACTAAACATTGTAAAAATATGAAATGTAAAATTCTACTACAATTATTAAGGATGACAAGATTAGCTGTTTTCGGAGTTTTTATCCAGGCGCTACTGTCTTCTATGCTACTGGCTGCTGATGGAAAAGCCCAGGCGAAAAGCCTGAATGAAATTAATGTGACGCTTCGCGTGGCAAATACAAAAGTTGAGAATGTTTTTTCGGAGATCGAAAAACAAACCAATTTCAATTTTACCTATCATCGAAAAGAGCTTTCAAACGTGCCCGCCCTCAGTATTGCCCGGGCTAATGCGCCTCTCAGCGATGTGTTAATTGAGGTTTCGGCACAGTCGGGGTTGAAATTTAAGCGGATAGACGAGAACATCCACGTATCGAAAATCAGGGGCGAAGAAAAGCAGGAAGACAAGGTTGTCGAATATTTACAGGGCATCAGTATTACCGGAAAGGTCACAAGCGATGAAAGCCCCGATGGACTTCCCGGAGTCAATATCATGGTTAAGGGCACGGCAACCGGCACAGTGAGTGACGTAGATGGAAACTACAAAATCGAAGTGCCCTCGCCAGAATCGGTTTTGATTTTCAGCTCCGTTGGTTTTATTTCTGAAGAAGTGGTGGTGGGCGAACAGTCGGTAATCAACATGACGATGATGTCCGACATCACTGCGCTATCCGAAATTGTGGTAGTGGGATATGGAACGCAGAAAAGGTCGGATATTACCGGATCGGTAGCTTCTGTCCCTAAAGAGAGACTTTCCAATCTCCCCGTAACCAATGTGATGCATGCCATTCAAGGTACTACTGCCGGTCTTATTGTTACCCAGAATTCTTCCGTTCCCGGAAGCTCGGGTACCATGCAGGTGCGGGGTGTTAACTCCATCAATGCAAATACCGACCCCTTTGTTGTATTAGACGGCGTGCCCTTTTTTGGCAAAACCAATGATATTAATCCAAATGATATAGAGTCCATAGAGATACTGAAAGATGCTTCGGCCGTGGCCATCTACGGTACCCGGGGATCTAACGGCGTAATACTTATAACAACAAAAAGGGGTAAAGACCATGAAGGAAAGCCCAAGATAAACTACAACGGGTATGTGGGCTTGGAAGGAATGGCACACACGCTAAAGCCTATGGGGCCTGATGCGTACCGGCAGAAATTCGAAGATTTCAAAACGGCAAATGGTATCGACGATTCCAGGATTCTGCCTAATGCCTCAGAAGTGGAAAACTACGA
>CAYUJK010000096.1:0-4948 GCA_964444895.1 uncultured Roseivirgaceae bacterium | reverse complement strand
GGGGAATACATCATCTTTCCCATGTACCCCGAAACGCTGTTTACAAATCCCTTGATGGGACTCACAACCGATAGACTGGATCGGGGCAAAAACCTGACTGGCACCGGCTACCTGGAAATCGCACCCGGTTTTCTGAAGGGCTTCAAATACCGTTTCAACGGATCTTATGTGTACAATATAGACCGAACCGCGGAATATACCGGCAGACGGGCAAACGACTTAAACGGCACGGCCAGGGCCAGTAATACGGAAACGGTCAACTGGGTAGTGGAGAACATCATCAGCTATGCCAGGGACTTTGATAAACACCACATAGATTTCACAGGATTGTATAGTGCCCAGGAAGTGGACTATTTCAAATCAGAAGCTACCTCAAGAGGCTTTATCAACGATGCGTTGTCGTACTATGAAATGCTGGCGGGCGCTTCACAATCTACCAATTCCGAGGGTAACAGCTATACCCTGCTCTCTCAAATGGGCCGGATCAATTACTCCTATGACAGCCGGTATTTGCTCACGCTAACGGCGCGGAGAGATGGGTACTCCGCTTTCGGTTCTGATCAAAGCAAATACGGCACATTTCCTTCGATGGCTGTGGGCTGGAACCTTCATAATGAAAGGTTCATGAGCGGACTGACGAATGCTGTTAACCAGCTAAAGCTACGCTTTTCTTATGGAAAAACGGGCAACCAGGCCGTTCCTGTGAACAGGACCGCCACTACTGCCGATGCGGTGCAGCATCCTTTTGGAGGCTCAGTCAGAACGGGCATTTTGTATAGCGCCATCGGTAATGCAAACCTGGGGTGGGAAACTACTACTTCCAGAAACCTGGCGTTGGATTTTGGCATTTTAAAAAGCCGGGTGAGTGGTACGGTAGAGGTCTACAAAAGCGTCAGTGAAAACCTGCTTATGGAGCGCAACCTCCCTACTATCACGGGCTACAATAGAATATGGACTAACCTTGGAAAAATGCAAAACACAGGGTTTGAGCTTACGCTGAATACGGTAAATGTAGATGCCGGAAGTTTTCAATGGGAATCCTCGCTCAACTTTTCTACTTACCGGAATGAAATCCTGGAACTGTACGGCGATGGCAGAGATGATATCGGCAATTCCTGGTTCATAGGCCAGCCACTTCGGGTCATCTACGGTTATGAAAAGCTTGGCATCTGGCAGGAAGGAGAAGACATGGCATCTGCTGACAACATTGCCCAGCCGGGCGATATCAAGTTCAAAGATCAGGATGGAGATGGAATTATCAGCCAGGATAATGACAGGGTGGTGATCGGCCAGAGAGACCCCAAATGGGTAGGTGGATTCACCAATACGTTCCACTACAAAAATTTCCATCTTAGCATTTTCATCCAAACTTCGCAGGGGGGACTGAGGGAAAACAGGGACCTAGCTTATGCCGACGAAGCCGGTAGAAGAAACCTGCCGGAGGGTTTCGAATACTGGACTCCAGAAAACCCCGATAATTACTGGCCTTCGCTTTCGGCTTATGCGCGGTTTCGCGGATATCATTTTGCGGAAGATTGGAGCTATGTACGTATTAAAGACGTGCGGTTGAGCTACACCGTGCCACAGGCAGTGCTTTCGAGATACAATATTCAGGGATTGACACTCTATGTAGCGGGCAGAAACCTGTATACGTTCACAGATTGGTTTGGATGGGACCCGGAGATGACCTACTATCCCAGGGGATCCAGCGATTCTTCGGGTTCCTGGATCAACAACTACCCCGTGGTCAGGACTTTTTCATTTGGCCTCAATCTTTCCCTTTAATTGTTTCATCCATAAAATAAGACTGAAATGAAAAAATATATAAAAATATTCATCTGTGTATATGCATTGGTGATCACAAATGCTTGTAACGATTCCTTTCTGGATGAAGAAATTCTTGACAAGTACGCACCGGAGTCATTGAATGATAAGCTCGGCTTTGATGCGGCAGTAGTTGGTCTTCACCAGCATTTTGCCACGCACCTGAAAACCACCAACGACCAGGGGCTTATAGGTATCTGGCATGCCGGCACAGACCTCGTGTGGGTGGTAGAAGGGCGCCATACCGGTGACCTCGCACCTTATTATAATTACTCCCTGCTCAATTCAGGCGATAATGCCTCCCGTAAAATCTGGACCTATTTGTATAAGCTTATCAGCAATGCCAATATATTGGCCAAAAGTGCAGAAAGCGAAAATGTTGCGGGGCTCACGGCCGAAGAGCGGGAAGCGTACAAAGCCGAGGCGCTTTTCTTCAGGGCCTATGCCTACAATATGCTGGCCACGCTGTATGGCGATGTGCCTTTGGTAACGGAACCCCTCAATGGCCCGAAGACAGACTTTGTGAGGGCACCCTTATCGCAAATTAACGAGCTGATAGAAGAAGACCTGCTTTTGGCCATCGACAAGTTGCCTGCAATTGGTGAAGCAGCGTTTGACGGCCGGGCTAACAAAGCCATGGCCCGGCAGTTGCTGGCAGAAGCTTACCTGCGTATGGGCGAAGATGCGAAAGCAGAAACGCAATGCAATGAAATAATCAACGGGAACAGTGGGGCTCTGAGCCTGGTAACCGAAAGGTATGGAGTAAAGGCCAGCGACCCCGGAGACCCTTTTTCTGATATGTTTATTTTTGGAAACCAACGAAGATCGCAGGGTAATACCGAGGCCATTTGGGTGGTGGAAAATGAAAACCCCGCAGACAAGCCCTACACCACAGACTTTCCCCAGCAGCGAAGAGTATGGGGTGGAGGCTATTACGACGTGCCCGGCATGCAACCGGCCGATTCATTGGGCGGGCGAGGGCTCGCACGCGTACGCTTAAACAACTGGGTGCTTTATGATTTGTACGAGGCGGGAGATATGCGAAATTCCAGGTTTAATATCCGCAGGGAGTGGTATTTCAACAGCGCCAATCCCAAATTTGACAATATTCGTGGGCAGGCTGTTCCTTACGGAGAAACACAAGATTTTATCGTGAGCGATGGAAGCACCATCACGGTCAATGCCCAGGACACCATCTGGCGACTAACACCTTACACTACCAAATGGGCCCATTTTGATCCGCGCGATGAATTTGGCTATGGCATGTGGAAAGACTTTATCGTCATGCGATTGGCAGAAACCTATTTGCTGCGGGCAGAAGCTCGTTTCAAACAAGGAGATAACCCCGGTGCAGCAGACGATATCAACGAGCTCAGAAGCAGGGCCAATGCGCCTTTGGTCACTGCTGACGATATTAACCTCGATTTTATCCTGGATGAAAGAGTTCGGGAATTGCTGGCCGAAGAAAACCGCAGAATGACCCTGATGCGTACGGACCGGCTGCTGGATCGCGCTAAGACCAGAAGCGGTGAGGGAGTGCTTCCGGGAGGAATCAATACGGTGATTGGCATAGATGAGTGGTACGGCAGAACCCAAATGCTGTTGCCAATACCGCAGACGGAAATTGATCTGAATAAAGACGCCGAGCTTGCACAGAATCCCGGGTATAGTGGAGAATAGCAGGTTTTGACAGTGCAAATTGAGGTTGTCCAAAAGGTGCCTTTTTCAAGCCACAATGTTCAAATAAATCTGAATATCAGTTGTTTAATTTTGGGTTTTGGGCAGCCTCAATTTTTCTTTGTAAGCCCTGAAATCAACAATCGTATCATTTTTATTTATTTTTAGCGTGGTCAATTGCGAAACACACACTTTAAAAAAACAGGATCATGAATGAGAGGAGATTTCGCCCAAATAAACATTGGAGAGCCTTATTTATAGGTACTTTTTGTTGCTGGATATTTTCTTGTTATGGTACGGCGAATGGGGATTTAGTGAACCAAGACGACGAAGCGCGCAAGTATTTTGTACAGTCAATGCTCCGTATTGCCGATCCGGTACTGACGGCGCTCAGTGAAAATGAATTGAAAATGAGGATGCCGGTGGAAACGGCCGAAGTAGAGTGGGACCGGCGAGCTGATTTTGCACACCTGGAGGCTTTTGGCCGGCTGCTCTCCGGAATGGCTCCCTGGCTGGAGCTGGGGCCGGATGACTCGGAAGAGGGAAAGATTCGCCAAAAATACATCCAACTGTCCCGGTTGTGCCTTCGAAATGCCACCGACCCGAAATCTCCTGATTTCATGAACTTTACGGAAGGGAAGCAGCCCCTGGTAGATGCTGCTTTCCTGGCCCAGGGACTGCTGCGGGCGCCCACTCAATTGTGGGAAGGGCTGGATGAACCCACCCGGAAAAATGTCATTGACGCCCTGAAGTCCACTCGTGTTATTACTCCCTACTATAGCAACTGGCTTTTGTTTACCGCGATGATTGAAGCTGCCCTGTTGAAGTTTGATGGCGAGGGAGATTTGGTAAGGATAGAACACGCCCTGAAGAAGCATCACGAATGGTACCTTGGCGACGGAATGTATGGCGACGGGCCGGAATTTCACTGGGATTACTACAACAGCTTTGTGATCCAGCCGATGATGTTGGATATTTTGAAGACGCTTGTGGAGGCAGGATTTAACGAACAGAAGAATTATGATTTGGCGCTGAAAAGAGCCCGCAGGCATGCGGCTATCCAGGAACGGTTGATTTCACCAGAGGGAACATATCCGCCCATTGGCAGGTCGCTGGCCTATCGCTTCGGGGCGTTCCAGCTGTTGTCGCAGGTAGCGCTGATGAAGGAACTGCCGCCTCCGATTGCCCCGGCACAGGTGAGATCGGCATTACTTGCCGTTGTGAAAAAGCAAATAGAGGCGCCGGGAACTTTTGATAAAAATGGCTGGTTAACCATTGGTTTTTATGGTCATCAACCGGAAATAGCAGAAGGATATATTTGTACCGGTAGCTTATACCTTTGTTCAGAAGTTTTCCTGGTACTCGGGCTTGCTCCTGGTGATCCGTTTTGGAAAGACCCGGCACAAGACTGGACGCAGAAGAAAATCTGGAGTGGGAAGTCGGCGCC
>CAYUJK010000095.1:0-10575 GCA_964444895.1 uncultured Roseivirgaceae bacterium | reverse complement strand
CTCGTTCGGTAATACCTCCCTCAAAAGCGGATGCAAAGGTAGAAATCTTTGGTATTCACACCAACTTTTGAGAGTACAAAAATCAAAATATTTTCTAATAAGCTGACGGTCAGAAGCAAAAATTTTTGCTTGCCTATTTATTTGCGCACTATCGTCTGAGACCTGTTTGGTCCAAGGCTCACTATAGCAATGGGCGTTTGCAGCTTATCTTCAAGATACCTTATATATTCGCTTAGCTCCGCCGGGAAATTACTTTCCTCTGAGACGTCTTTTAATGACGTGTTCCATCCTTTTATGGTTTCATATACCGGCGTAATTTCTTCGGCACACAAATCATACGGCACCTGATCTGTTACCGTGCCGTCAGCCAGCTTATACGCTATGCAGGCTTTGATCTCAGAAAAGATGCTGAGGACGTCCGCCTTAGTCATTATGAGCTTCGTAACCCCGTTGATAAGGATGGCATACTTTAGTGCGGGTATATCAATCCAGCCACAGCGGCGTGGCCGGCCTGTTGTTGCCCCATATTCGTTACCTTCTGAGCGCAATTGCTCGCCCGTTTCATCCATTAGTTCAGAAGGAAAGGGACCTCCCCCTACGCGTGTACAATACGCCTTAAAAATCCCATAAACCTCTCCTATTTTAGACGGCGCTATGCCTAAGCCCGTACAAACCCCAGGAGTGGTAGTGTTGGAACTGGTAACGAAAGGATAACTTCCAAAATCAATATCGAGCAGCGATCCCTGCGCTCCTTCAGCCAATACCTTTTCGTTATTTTTCAGACAATCGTTGATAAAATAGGATGAATCGATCAGTCTGAATTGCTTCAGAAAATCAATCGCTTCGAAGAAATCTTTTTCCAGCGGTGCTAAATCATAGCTGTATTTATAAAGATCCAATATTTCCTGGTGCTTTTCCACCAACTTCCGGTACCGGGATTCAAAGGTGGGCAACAATACATCCCCCACCCTGAGCCCCAAACGAGCAATTTTATCCTGATATGCCGGCCCTATGCCCTTCAGCGTAGAGCCTATTTTATCATTACCCTTGGCTGCTTCATAAGCGGCGTCAAGAATGCGATGGGTAGGAATAATGAGTTGTGCCTTTTTGGATATGAACAGATTGCTGAGAAAATCTATATCGAATTTCTTCAGCCCTTCTATTTCTTTCTTAAAAATGACCGGGTCCAATACGAGACCGCTGCCAATTACATTTTTGGTATTCTTCCGGAATATTCCGGAAGGTATCTGGTGCAAGACGTGTTTGATATTATCAAACTCAAGGGTATGCCCTGCATTAGGCCCGCCCTGAAATCTTGCTATTACGTTGTATTCAGGCGCTAAAACGTCCACAATCTTGCCTTTGCCCTCGTCACCCCATTGAAGGCCTAAAATAACATCTACATTCATTGGATTGGAATAATATTTCTTACTTAAGAGTTCGCAACTGAGCTATAGCATCATCGGTACTGTCTGCTATTTGGAAAATAGAGCTTAGCTTAGTGATCAACAGAAGCTTCTCTACGGATTTGGAAGGTTTTACCAACACCACTTCGCCTTCTTTGTTCCTGAATTTCGTAAGCAGAGTAATCAACACACCGATACCACTGCTATTGATATACCGCACTTCACTGATGTCGATAATGCAAAAAATCACATTGTCGTTAATATGGTCGTTAGCCAGCGCTACCAGCTCAGGGCCGTGGTTTTCTCCGATGAGATCTCCCTCGAACTTCAAAACAAGGACATCGTCCTCAATATGATGTGAATATTTCATTGATTATTTTTTTTTGGCTGCCTTTAAAAAAGCCCTACAAAGTTAGATATTGGCAATTGAAATCAAAGCCTTTGCAATCTCTTAATTGCATTGAAGACTCAATGGACATCAAACCGGCTTACCTGCTCCACACCCTCTATCTCTTTGAGTTTTAACATTAGCTTCTCCAAATGGTCGGTATTTTGAACGTATAGTTTTAAATCGCCTTCAAAAATCCCATCTACTGTTTCGATGGAAACTGACTGCATATTTACTTTAAGTTCGCTGGAGATGACTTTAGTTACGTCGTTGACAATCCCCAGTCGATCAGTACCCCGAAGCTTGAGCCCTGCCAGAAACGACTCTACTTTTTGCGATGCCCATCGGGCCTTTACTACCCTGTGCCCGTGCTTTGAAAGCAGTTCGATGGCATTGGGGCAATTCGTACGGTGAATTTTGATCCCTTCCTGCGACGTGACGAATCCGAAAACATCGTCTCCTTCAATGGGGTTGCAGCACTTCGCCAATGTATAGTCTACGATGTCCATGTCCTCACCTATGAGAAGAATATCCCGTTTCTTACCGGTGATCTGTGTTATTTGTTTCTCAAAAGACTTGGCGTCGGACAGGCTATTTATTCTCTTTTTCGGGCGGAACTCAAAGTCCTTGATCTTCTTGATATCACTGGTGTCGATAATGCCTTTCCCGATTTTGTAATACAAGTCAAGCGTAGACTTTTCCTTAAAAAATGCCAGCAGCTTTTCTACCGTTTCGTTATTGATAACGAGTTTAATCTGCTTCAGCTTTCTTCGCAAAATGTCCTTGCCATCGATGGCAGCCATTTTCTTCTGCTCCTTCAGCACGTCCTTGATCTTCCCCTTGGCCTTGGAACTCACTGCAAAACTGAGCCAGTCTTCACTGGGTTTCTGCTTATTGGAAGTGAGGATTTCTATCTGGTCTCCTGTTTTCAACTTGTGAGTGATAGGTACCAGCCGGCTATTGACTTTGGCCCCGATGCATTTGGCTCCCACTTCGGAGTGTATTTCAAAGGCGAAATCGAGCGCAGTAGACCCAGCGGGAAGCTTTTTGAGTTCTCCCTTGGGGGTAAAAACGAAAATCTCGTCGCTGAACAGGTTTTGCCTAAAATCATCTACAAACTCTATGGCCGTGATGTCGTTCTGCTCAAGCATTTCGCGCACTTTGCCTATCCACATCTCCAGGCCTGATTCCTGAGCATGAGGGTTATCTTTGTATTTCCAGTGGGCTGCATAGCCTTTTTCGGCTATCTCGTCCATTCTCTTCGAACGAATCTGCACTTCTACCCAGGCACCGGTGCGGCTCATGACGGTGGTATGCAGAGATTCATATCCGTTTGACTTGGGCGTGCTGATCCAATCTCTGAGCCGGTCCGGATTGGGGTGGTAGAAATCGGTAACGATAGAGTACACCTGCCAGCAAGCTGCTTTTTCTTCTTCCTGGCGAGTATCAAGGATTATCCTTATGGCAAACAAATCATATACTTGCTCAAAGGGTATGTCCTGTTTTTGCATCTTACTCCAAATAGAGTAGATAGACTTGGGGCGTCCCTTGATGGTAAACCTGTACCCACGGCGCCGGAGTTCATTTTGGATGGGATTGATGAAATTACGAATAAAACGGTTCCTGGATACCTTCGTCTTGTTGATCTTCTCAACAATCATACTGTACGTCTCAGAATCCTGGTATTTGAGGTGCAAGTCCTCCAATTCTGATTTGATGGCGTACAACCCCAGTCGATGAGCCAATGGCGCATACAGGTAAATAGTTTCAGATGCGATTTTCAGCTGTTTATGACGCGGCATGCTATCCAGCGTACGCATATTGTGGAGCCTGTCAGCCAGCTTTACAAGAATTACACGGACATCCTCAGACAGCGTCAGCAACATTTTCCTGAAGTTCTCTGCCTGCATGGAACTTTCCCCATGGTCAGTAACGCCCGATATCTTGGTGAGACCATCTACGATACGGGCTACTTTCGACCCAAATAGACGCTCAATATCTTCTATTTCCAGCTCTGTATCTTCTACGACATCATGCAGAAGGGCCGAAATAATAGAAGTAGTGCCGAGGCCAATCTCCTCCACACATATTTGCGCTACTGACAATGGGTGAAAAATGTAGGGCTCACCCGACCGCCGACGCATATTTCTGTGGGCGTCGTTCGACATGTTGAATGCCTTTTTGATAAGCTTGGCATCATCCCCCTTCAGAAAGGGTTTGGCATGCCTGAGCAGCCTACGGTAGCGCCGTATTATTTCCCGTTTTTCTTCCTCTAACTCTAACTCCGTCATACGATAAAATACTTACACACAAAGAAAAAAAGAATTCAATATATAATTGAATTTTATTTCTATTTCCATACCTTTGCAGTCCATTTTTGAAACGCGGGTGTTGTAGCAACTTTCTCTTATGTAAAAGAAGGTATACACATTCAAGAAACGAAGATGTTTTGCGGATGTGGCGAAATTGGTAGACGCACTAGACTTAGGATCTAGCGCCGCGAGGCATGGGGGTTCGAGTCCCTCCATCCGCACGCATAGAAACCCTCGGTCGTGATTCATATTTGTCTCGATTGAGGGTTTTTAGTTAGGATTATACACAAAATCATTTTCACCTTGGATATCACTTTAGATAAAATTTCCACAGCAGAGGCTTCTATTAAAATTAAATTAAACGAAGCTGATTATCAAAAGAATTTTGAGGATAAGCTCAAAGACTATAGCAAGAAGGCTTCCATTAAAGGTTTTCGGCCCGGAAAGGTGCCTCCAGCCCTCATTAAAAAGCTGTACGGCAAATCCATACTTGCTGAAGAAATCAACAACATCCTGGTGAAATCACTCACCGACTACATCAAAGAAAATGATATCAAGATCATCGGCGACCCACTCCCTTCCGAGCAAGACAGGGAGATTGACTGGGAAACTCAAAAAGAATTTGAATTTGAGTACAACGTAGGACTGGTAGATGATTTTAAATACGACCTGGACTTCAAAGTCACCAAATACGTTATCAAACTTTCTGATAAAGAACTCGCAGAAAACGTCGACAATCTGCGCAGCCAATATGGCAAAATGCTGAATCCCGAAGTAAGTGAAGAAGGAGACTCTCTTTACGGCACACTCTCGCAAGAGTCGTCCGGGTTCTCCAAAGACTCGATACTGGCCATTGACAAGCTGAACAAAAAATCGCGAAGCAAATTCATCGGATTGAAAAAAGACGATTCTGTAAGTTTCGAACTAAAATCGCTGTTTACAGAAAAAACAGACCTGGAGGTTTTCACCAACAAATCGGAAGAAGAGCTAAAAGAACTTAAGGGCGAGTTTTTGTTTACAGTAAAAAACATAAACCGGACGGAGCCCGCCGAGCTAAATGAGGAATTTTTTGATAAAATATTTGGCCCTGGAAAAATAAAGACCGAGCAGGAATTCAAAGACAAGTTCAGGGAAGTGGCAGAAGAAAACCTCAACAAAGAAGCCGGTTATTTTTTGCAACAGGAAATTCAAAAGAAACTAACCGAGAGCACTAAGCTGAACATTCCGTCGGATTTTTACAAAAAATGGCTCCTGAAAACACAGGAAAATCTATCCCAGGAACAGTTAGAAAAGGACTTTGAGCACTATCTGAGAGATCTGAAATGGACACTCATCAAAAACAAGATTGCCGATGATCTCGATGTGAAAGTGGAGCACCAGGATGTGATCGAAAAAACCAAAAAGCTCTTCAGGGAGCAATTTGGCGGCGCCATGAACGAAGAAATGGAGCAACACCTGGATGAGTTTGCCAACAACTACCTGAACAGAAACGAAGGAGAGAACTACTACCAGATGTTCAGCCAGGCGCGCACCGAAAAGATCATGCAATCCATGATTGAAAAAGTGAAGATTTCGGAGAAGCAAGTGAGCCGGGCGGAGTTTGAAAAGAAGGTCTCCGAATAACACGAAGAAATGCAGTTTATAAGAAAGTCCTTTAATCAAAGGGCTTTTTTTTTATTTTTGTAGTCTTTATGCGAAAAAGAAATAGTAAAAATCCGTTCGAACAATAAGACGAAAAACCAAAACATTTACTTTTGATTTCGTTTAAACAAGTTGTTTTAATCCACTCTGTGTTAACTTAAAAATATGATAAATCAAGACGAATTCAGGAAATTTGCTGTAAAGGGATATGGAATAAGCGGTACATTAGTAGACGACTATTCGCGTGCCGTGGAAAACATGACACAATACGTTATCGAAGAGCGCCCCGGTAACTTCAGGGCCATCGATGTGTTTACCAGGTTGATTTCTGACCGTATTATTTTCCTGGGAATGCCGGTAGACGATCAGATTGCCAATATCATCATAGCCCAATTGCTCTTCTTGCAATCTGCGGATCCCAAAAAAGACATTGTGATGTACATCAACAGCCCCGGCGGTTCTGTATATGCCGGGCTTGGCATTTATGACACCATGCAGTATGTAAATCCGGACGTGGCTACCGTGTGCACGGGCCTTGCGGCTTCTATGGCAGCAGTATTGTTGGCTTCGGGCGCTGCCAAGAAAAGGACTTCACTGCCTCACTCACGCATCATGATACACCAACCCATGAGCGGCATGCAGGGCCAGGCCTCTGACATGGAAATCTCACTCAAGCAAACACTCTCCGTAAAAAAAGACCTCTATGATATACTGGCCAATCACAGCGGCCAATCGTATGATAGAATAGAGAAAGATTCCGATCGGGACTATTGGATGCGCGCCGAAGAGGCTAAGGCATACGGCCTGATTGATGAAGTATTAGTTCACAAAAAATAATTTATAATGTCGCAGATTACCTGTTCATTTTGTGGGAGGCGAAAAAAAGACGTTGACTTAATGGTTTCGGGCATACATGCCCATATCTGTAACCTCTGTATAGACCAAGCCCACCAAATCCTGCTGGAAGAACAAAAAACTAAGGAACAGAACGACAAACCGTCGTTCAACCTGGTGAAGCCGCAGGAAATGAAAAAATACCTTGACCAGTTTGTAGTGGGTCAGGATGAAGCAAAAAAAGTGATCTGCGTAGCCGTGTACAATCACTACAAGCGCCTGATGCAGAAAAAGGATGTGGAAGACGATGTGCAGATTGAGAAATCGAACATTGTGATGGTAGGCGAAACCGGAACCGGAAAAACCTATCTCGCCCGAACACTTGCCAATATGCTGCAGGTTCCCTTCTGCATAGCTGACGCCACGGTGCTTACCGAGGCCGGCTACGTAGGCGAAGACGTGGAAAGCATACTCACCCGTCTGCTACAAGCAGCCAACTACGAGGTAGAAGCTGCGGAAAGAGGTATTGTATACATTGACGAAATCGATAAAATAGCCCGAAAATCCGACAATCCCTCCATTACGCGTGATGTAAGCGGCGAGGGAGTGCAACAGGCCCTGCTAAAACTCCTGGAAGGAACACATGTGAACGTGCCACCCCAGGGAGGCCGAAAGCACCCCGACCAGAAAATGATCACCGTGAACACTCAGAATATCCTATTCGTTTGTGGCGGCGCCTTTGACGGTATCGACCGCATCATCAGCAAGCGACTCAACACCACTCCACTGGGCTTTACAAATGCGGAAGCACAAAAGTCATTAAACACGCTGGACCGATCGAACTTCCTGCAATACGTGAATGCATTAGACCTGAAAACGTATGGGTTGATCCCGGAGTTGATTGGCAGGGTACCGGTATTGACTTACCTGAACCCACTGGACAAAGAGACACTTCGAATGATACTAACAGAGCCGAAAAACGCTTTGACAAAACAATACGAGAAGCTCTTTGAGATGGAAGGCATCAAGCTGAAATTCGACAAAAAATCACTTGACTACATTGTAGACATGGCCATGGAATTTAAGCTGGGAGCCCGGGGACTTCGATCAATATGCGAAGCCATCATGACAGACGCTATGTTCGAACTACCCTCTGTAGGCAACGTGAAGGAGCTGATGGTAACAAAAGATTACGCCGTAGAGAAGTTTGAAAAGTCGAGATTGAAAAAACTACGCGTGGCGTAGTTGTTTCACATCGTTTCGAAGATAATTAACCATAAGCCTTGCAGCCTTCTGCGAGGCTTTTTCTTTTCCCAATATTTTTTGGATCGTCTCGTAGTCGGCAAATATTTTTGTCCGCACTCCCTGGTCTAATATCTCTTCCAGGGCATCGGCCAGGTCTTTTTCATTACATTTCGCCTGGATCAACTCCTTCACCACCTCCTTGTCTGCGATCAGGTTCACCAGCGAGAGAAATCGCACTTTCAGCACAATCTTACCCACGATGTAGCTGAGAAGAGAAGTTTTATATACCACTACCTGCGGCACATTGAACAGGGCTGTCTCCAGCGTGGCCGTCCCCGAGGTAACAATGGCCGCATGGGCACGGTGGAGCAGGTTATAGTTCTCTTCAAAAATCAGTCGGATATTTGGCTGGTTCCTACATACATCGTACAGTTCCTCCGAATGATTTTTCACAGCAGCCACGGCAAATTGTTTCTCCGGAAATCGCCTCGCCACCGATACCATCAGCGGGAGCATCTTAATAATTTCCTGGCGACGACTACCGGGCAACAGCGCAATAAATCCATGTTTGAGCCCATTAGCTTGCATAAAATCGTCATTGGGCTTAAAATCAACTACTGCATCAACCACCGGGTTGCCTACGTAATCTACATCATAATCAAACTGCCTGTAAAAATCCTTTTCAAACGGCAGAATGCAAAACATCCTGGTAATCAGGCGCTTTATTTTATGTGCCCTACCGGTGTTCCAGGCCCATATTTTTGGCGATATGTAATAGTATGAAGGGATATGGTCTTCCTTTATCCTTCCAGCAATTTTCATATTAAACCCGCCGAAATCAATAAGGATTACTACATCGGGTTGAAAACGCCGGATGTCTTGATGGCACTCTTTAATAAAACGGAAAATGGTGAAAAGCTTTACGATCACCTCCCATATAGCCATTACGGCAATTTCACTGTAGTGGCGCAGCAAAGTGGCTCCTGCCTGTTCCATTTGCTCACCGCCCCAGCACCGAATTTCCGCATTGGGATCCTCCGCTTTAAGCGATCGTATCAGGTTTGCCCCATGTAAGTCGCCCGATCTCTCGCCGGCAATGAGGAAGTATTTCATTTGTTTAATTTTTTGAGCCCGAAGACCGGAGGCGGAAGTTGAAAATAGCTTTTTTCGGACTTCGGTCTTCCGTCTTTTCATCACCCTGTGTGATGCTTAGGTCATGCCCAGTTTCATTTCCATTGAGTTTTATTCGCCGTAGTATTCGGCGTAGTTGTTTTTGGTTTCCTTTAGCTTTATACAATGCAGCGACACCCTATTACTTGTCAATAAGGCGATTTTTGGGGCTAATATATTCCAGAATTCTACTACCAGTGTTTCACAGCTCGCCATCTTACCCGCCAGAAAGTCTACATCCAGGTTCAGGTTTTTATGATCTACCTTGTCTAGCACCTCTACCTTGATCAGCTTGTTCAGTTCCTTGAAGTTCATCACGAAGCCGGTGTCCGGGTCGGGCTCGCCCTTTACGGTGATCGTCATATCGAAGTTATGGCCATGCCAGTTTTCATTGGCACACGGACCAAACACCTCCTTGTTCTTCTCCTCGCTCCACTTTGGATTGTACAGCTTGTGTGCCGCGCAAAAATGACTATCCCTGCTGATGTAAACCATAACTCTTTTCTTTTGCGCCGCAAAGATAAGAAGAATAAATTGCAGGCAAAAAAACTTATCATGATCATCGTAACAGGCGCCGCAGGGTTTATCGGAAGCTGCCTCATCGCCAGGCTCAACCAGGACAACTTCAATAACATCATTGCAGTAGATGATTTCAGCAATGAAATAAAAAATAAAAACCTGGACGGAAAAAATATCTTTCAGCGAGTACACCGCGACAACCTCTCACAGTGGATAGAGCAAAACCAGAAGGAGATTGAATTTGTTTTCCACCTGGGCGCGCGCACCGACACCACAGAGTTCGACCGGGAACTCCTCAAAAGATTGAATACGGAATATTCGAAAATGATATGGGAAAAGTGTGTACGATACCAAATCCCCCTTGTATACGCCTCTTCTGCGGCGACCTACGGTGGCGGGGAGCTGGGCTATGAAGACCGCACGGACATCATCCCCAGCCTGATGCCGCTGAACCCGTATGGAGAGTCAAAAAATGAGTTTGATAAATGGGTGTTGGGTCAAAGTGAGTCTCCTTTTTTCTGGGCGGGGCTAAAATTTTTCAATGTATATGGCCCAAATGAATATCACAAAGGAAGGATGGCATCGGTAATCTTCCACTCCTTTAACCAGATTGAATCGAGCGGAAGGATGAAACTTTTCCGTTCTCACCGGCCCGACTACAAAGACGGTGAACAGATGCGAGATTTTGTGTATGTGAAGGATGTGACCAGCGTGTGCCTTTTCCTGATGCGCCACAGGAAAGACTCTGGAATCTACAACCTGGGCAGCGGCAAGGCGCGCACCTTCCTCGACTTAACCCGGGCCGTGTTCGCCGCTATGAATGTAAAGGAAGATATCGAGTTCGTAGATACCCCGGCAGACATCCGGGACAAATACCAGTACTTCACCGAGGCCACTATGCAAAAACTCAAAAACATAGGCTACCGCGAAGAATTCCACTCACTCGAAGCCGGCGTGAGAGATTATGTGGGGAGGTATTTGATGACCTCGAAGTATGAGTAAGACAAAAAAAGACACGAATTTCACTAATTGGCACTAATGGGTTACTTTGTGAGACACG
>CAYUJK010000094.1:0-10604 GCA_964444895.1 uncultured Roseivirgaceae bacterium | reverse complement strand
TGTGGTCGGTAAAGAAATTGAGTCCCGGGGTATTTTATGATATAACAGACCGGCTGAAAAAAACTAACCGGACAAAATGGGCCGGGCAATTGCAACATGAATTTGAATCGATTGAAGCCGATAGTGAGATGCCATTGTACATGGAGCTGGTGCTGCGGTTAAAATCATTTGACGTTTTCAAGGATGTATCGCCCGAAATTCTGGCTGAATTGGTGTTGTCGGGAGACGTAAGCACACCTGACAACGGGAGCCTGGAGAATGCAAAGACAGCCTCAGGAAGAATATTGATAGTAGTGAAAGGTGCCGTGCGGCTGGAAAACAAAGAAAATCAAGGCATTGATATCCATGAAGGGGAGGTATTTGACAATATTGTGGAATTTTCACAGCGATGGGATAACTTTACGGTACATGCAACGGTAAGGGACACACTCGTGCTTTTGCTCGATCAAAACCATTTCTTCCGTCTTTCTACTGAATATGAGGAGCTAATGGATGCATTTGCCCTACACACAGGAGCAGCTAAATGAAAAAACAGGAAATACATATCGGAATCTACAAAACCGGTCACGAAAAAGCCGACAGCGATATCCTGCTGAAAAGTCTGGAAAGATTTGTGTATTCCTTTAAAATCCTGATGCGGGCTTCCTATAAAAAAGACGCACTTTTCTATTCTCCCCACTTTATTCTGCCCGAGATAAGCGGACAACGGAAGGCCATTGACTTTGCACTGCTTGTGCCCACCGATGAGACAATGGTGTCAGAAACGTTCGTGAATGAGATTGAAAAGCAAACGGGAAAAGGCAAGACATTACTGGTATGCTTTGACCGCGCTACTTACCAGCCGCTGAGAGAGCAATACGCTGGTATGGTTTACCCGCTCTTCTACGCAAAGTCCAGCGGTGAAACGGTGACATTCGAAGATGTTTTCACGGAAAAAGAAGAAAGTGAAAAATTGCTTTTTTTGAGGGTGTTTGATGTAATAGACGCCATCAACGAAAAAGCGGCAAAAAGTGAGGCCGCATCACCTTCAAAAGAGACCGTCTTCCTGGCTCTCACGGACGAAAAACTGGCTGAAGAGCGAAGCATCCTGAAAAGAGAATTAAAGCGACTGGGGTACGACGTAGCGCCTGACACGGCAAACATGAAAAAAGACGACTACAACGGACACCTGAAAGAAGCCATCGAAAAGAGTAAACTTTCCATCCACCTCATCCACCCGGACGACACGTCGGGGGTAGACCGCTCGTTGCTGGCTCAACAGAACGAATGGGCCTATCAAAAGTACAAATCATCCGAAGGCACATTTTCCCGGATACTATGGATAGCAGGCGCAGACGGTGAGCAAGAGGACGAATTTCTGGACAAACTGAAAGAAAATCCGGAAGAGCTACAGGGCGCCGAGGTGCTGCAAAATTCCATCGAAACACTCAGAGGACTCCTGAAGCACAAGCTGAACGGACGCCTTGCTGCCAGCAGTTCTGATGATCGCGGGCATGCCAACCTCGATTTCAAAGTTTATTTTCTCTACGATAGAATAGACCGGGAAAGTGCCGAGGAAATGATCCGGCAACTAAAAATAAAAGCCGGCAACCTTATGCAGCCCTTGTTCAAAGGCGACTTTTACCAGCTACGGCATCACCACCTGCACTGCTTGAAAGAAGCCGATATTGTAGTCGTTTTTGTAGAAAAAGTGAACCCCATGTGGTTGCAGATGAAATTCCTGGAAATACTAAAGTCCCCGGGAATGGGAAGAAAGAAAAAGTGGACTTCGCAAATCATTTTCCTAAACAATGACCAAAAAATAGACTGGCTGGAAGCCAACCAGGAGGTAACTGTACTGGCCAATGACATCAAAGAACTGGCACGAAAAATTGAGTTGGGCAGAAAAATGCTGAACGATGAGGTATAGCGATGTAGAAATATCAAAAACCACAAAGGAAACCATTTTCCCTTTGTTCAATCCCTTCCCGGGGCTGCGACCTTTTAAGCTGCAGGAAAGCCACCTCTTCTTTGGGAGGGAGGGCCAGAGCGACGAGGTGTTGATGAAGCTTTCCCAAAACAAATTTGTAGCTATCGTAGGCCCTTCCGGAAGTGGTAAGTCTTCCTTTACTTATTGTGGCGTGCTGCCGCTGCTCTATGGGGGCTACCTGGAAGACAAGAGCAGCGAATGGAAAGTCATCACTGCCCGGCCCGGCGCTACGCCTATAGAAAACCTGGCCAAAGCCGTAAATGAACATTACGACCATAAATTCAAAGATACCGATGAAGCCCGCATACGCGAAAAGCTCACTGAAACCCTTCTTCGAAGCAGTTCATTCGGATTGATCAATGTGCTGTCAGAAGAATCGGAAAACAGAAACATCCTCGTATTGATCGATCAGTTTGAGGAGCTTTTCCGGTTCAAAGCCGCGACACATAGGTCTAACATTCATGACGATTCCCTGGCCTTTATCAACCTGCTGGTAGAAGCCATCCAGGACAACACCAACAACATCTATGTGGCGCTGACCATGCGGTCGGATTTTATTGGCGACTGTGCCCAATTTCCCGAACTCACCTACCTGATCAACAGAAGCCACTACCTCATTCCGCAAATGACACGGCGCCAGCTACAAGACGCCATCGAGGGGCCGATTTCCGTAGGCGGCGGAGTGATCGACGGCACGCTGGTGCAGCAACTGCTCAATGACCTGGGCGACAAATCGGACCAGCTCCCCATTTTACAGCACGCCCTTATGCGCACCTGGGAGTACTGGCTGGCCCACAGGGACGTGAGTGAAGAAATCAACATCCGGCATTACCTGGCCATTGGCGGTATGTCCGAGGCCCTCTCCCAGCACGCCAATGAAGCTTTTGAAGAGCTGACGGACGACGAGAAAGCGCTTTGTGAGGTCATGTTCAAGACCATCACCGAAAAAAAAGGAGAAGACGACGGCGTAAGGCGACCGACGAAACTCGCAGAAATTGCCGGCATAAGCCAGGGCAATATTGAAAACCTGAAATCGATTATAGAAGTATTCCGGCAGCCCGGGCGGTCCTTTATCACCCCGGAGTCGGGCCATTCGCTTTCTGCAGATTCCATTATTGACATCTCCCACGAAAGCTTGATCAGGATATGGGCAAGGCTGAAGAAGTGGGTGAACGATGAAGCGGAATCTGCTTCGCTTTACCTGCGCCTCGCCGAAGCGGCTACCCTGCACCAGCAGGGAAAAGGAGGGCTGTGGGGTACGCCGGATCTGCAATTGGCGCTCAACTGGCAAACTAAGCAAAACCCTACGCTGGAGTGGGCCGAAAGATACGACCCGGCATTTGAGCGAACCATTACCTTTCTGGATCAAAGCAAAAAAGCGTATGAAACCGAGCAGCTGATCAAAGAGCTGAAAGCCAAAAAGGCACTACAGAGAGCACGAAAAACAGCACTGATATTTGCTACCGCAGCCATTATTTCCATTGGACTGGGTATCCTCGCTTTTCGGCAGTATATCGAAGCCGACCGGCAAAGTAAGATTGCGCAGAAAAACGAACAACAGGCAAAAGAAAACGAAAACAAGGCCAATATAGCGCGAATGAATGAGGTGAAAGAGCGCGAAAAAGCCGAAAAAGCACAGCTTGAAACGGAAAAGGCCCGGATAGTAGCTGAAGAAGCCAAAGAAGAAGCCATCGCGCAGAAAAACGAAGCCACCCGTCAAAAAGGCATAGCCGAATTGAAAGAACAAGAGGCGGTGGCGGCCATGAACCTGGCCCTTGAAAATGAAAGAGAAGCGCTCAGAGCCCGGGAAAATGAAGCCCGCCAACGAACCCTGGCGGAGGAAAATGAACGCCGGGCCATCAACGAACGTATGGTTTCTATCGCCAAAGCAATGGCCCTGAAGTCGGTGCTGGAAGAAGACGCCAACCTAAAAGGACTCACCGCCTACCAGGCCTACCTTTTCAATATAAACCACAACGGGCTGAAATACGACCCCGATGTGTACGACGGCCTCTACTACGCTTCTAAATCCCTGAAAAACGACCCTTACAAAAGCTACTCGGGCCATACCGATGCGGTAAGGGCCTTCGTATCGTCTCCTGACGGCAGGTTCATCTACTCTACCGGAAGCGATGGCCGGGTACTTCAGTTCGACGCGCAAAGCCCAACCGCTCCGCCAGTCACCATCAAGGACAGCAGCGATGTGGTCACCGACCTGATTTTAGACCGCGACGGCCATACGCTCGTATGTTCTGATGCGCAAAAGATATACTTCATTGACCTGAATGGCAGCCCGGGTAAAAATACCGAAGAAGTGAAGCATGCCGGCGTGGTATCCCAAATGGAAACCGCCCTGAAGCCCGGCAGCTTTTACAGCATAGGACCTGACAACACTTTGCGTCTTTGGGAAGGAAAAAATAACAGAGTCATCCTCAAAAACGACAGCAAGGTAAATACCCTCGCTGTGAACCAGGCCCGGCAGTGGCTGGCCATTGGAGATGAAGACGGAAAGATCATCTTGCTGGATATGGCCACTCATCAACCCCTGCAAACCCTGGGCAACGAACAGGAAAGCAAACGCGGCATTTACGCTATTGCTTTCAGCGACGACGGGAAGAAGATGGCCGCCGGCGACCTGCGAGGCGTAGTGAGGCTTTGGAACACAGAAGGAGACATGCAATTGATTAAAACCCTCACCCGGCACTATGCCCGGGTTAACGATATTAAATTCAGTAAAAACACGGCACAACTGGCCACCGCCAGCTGGGACAAGACCGTGCGGATATGGAACCTCAACCGGCTCAATGACTTGCCGGTAGTGCTCAAAGACCACAACGACTGGGTGTGGTCCATCGCGTTTAGTCCGGGCGACAAGCACCTGCTGGCCGGCTGCCGCGACAACCTCATCCGCGTGTGGCCTACCAACCTGGAGAATATGGCCGAAAATTTCTGCGACCGACTCTCGCGCAACATGACCCAGGAAGAATGGAACCAATTTGTGGCAGAGGATATCGAATATAAAAAAACATGCGGGGAGTTACCTGATGGCCATTAGCCATATTAAGAGGTGTGTTTTCAAATATGCGAATTCTAATATTTTTTATAACATTTTCAATATCAGTCGGTTGGTCGTTTGCCCAGGACAACTGCGCAGAGCTGTTATCAAAAGCACAGAGCGCTTTTGAATTGGGCAAAATCGAGGAAATTCCGGCTTTGATAAATCCCTGCATTAAGAACGAATTTAATAAAGAGCAAAAAGGAATTGCCTATAAACTACTGGCTATTACCTATTTGTATGACAAAGATGAGCCAATGGCAGATGAAGCCATGCTAAACCTGCTGCGGGTGAACCCGTTGTTCAAACCCAACTACAGCAATGACCCTTCGGAATTTATCAGCCTGTACAACTCCTTTCGCACCCACCCCGTCCTGAAAGCCGGGATATCCATAGGCTCCTCCCTTTTCAGTGTCAGGGATGTCAATCGGTTTGGGGTGGAGAACCTCCAAACCGAAAAGGAACATTATACGGGAGGATGGGGTATAGAAGTGGGTTTGGATGTAGAAATACCCCTTGGAAAAAGGTTATCAGCCTACACGGCACTGCACTATTCCACTAAGACCTACTCAAGTGAAAACAGCCTGCTGAGCTTCAACGAACTTCGGGTAAATGAATCACAAAACTGGGCCGATGTATACCTGATGGCACAGTACTATTTCAATGAGCGCAGTGTACGTCCGTTTCTTCGCGCAGGCGGATACGGAGGATACCTGATCGCCGTGCAAGCCAACTACTACACCCGGCAGGACAATCTCAACGACATAGAAGGGCCGGCTGAAAACATCAAAACTCTGCGAAGGAGCTATAACTACGGCGTTGCGGGAGACCTCGGCGTGTCATACACCTTTGGCCGAAGCATCGTAGACATAGCCTTGCGCTTTACGTATGCCCTTGCAAACTACTCACAAGAAGAAAACAGAAACGGATCATTGGGAAACAAACTCGCCCTCACCTACGGCTACCAGGACAACGACTTTTACGCCAACATCCTTGGCGTGACTGCAGGCTACAAGCTCATGATCTTTAAACCAAAGAAACTGCGATAATGACGCCCAGGAATTTATTCTACATATCGCTTTTCGTTTACATAACCGCAGGATGCACGGCAGAATTTACCGGCGACGGCAACGATGAAGGCTTGTTTGTGAAATTTTATGGCGGAGCAAGGGAAGACATTGGTCACGCGCTCATAGAACTTCCGGATGGCTATGCGCTGGCAGGATCCACAAGAAGCTTTGGAAACGGCGACTCCGATTTGTTTTTGGTAATCACGGATGCCCGTGGCAATGCCCTGGAAAGCAAGGCCATCGGCGGTGAAAGAGACCAGTCGGGCAAGGGGCTCATCCGGACCGGCGAGCGGCTTATGGCCGTGGGATGGACAGAGAACGAGCAAGGCTTTTCTGACATCTGGCTGCTGGAAACTAACCTTCAGGGCGATTCTCTCCGGTCATGGACTTACGGCAGTCCTACACTCAATGAAACGGGAGTAGACCTGCAAACCACCTCAGACGGTGGCCTGGTGATCACTGCCACGCGGTATACCGCCGGCAATGTGCCCGATACCTACCTGCTCAAGCTGGACGAGGAAATGAACGTAGTGTGGGAAAACAACAACGCGCTAAACAATCTCGCCGATCAATTCGGAAAAAATATTGTCGAAAACGGAGGCAACGAGGTGATCTACTGCAGCACCTCAAAACGCAGCAGCACGGGGCATACAGACATCCGCGTCACCTCCATCAACGCCCTTGGCGAACTCTCCTGGAATGCCTACTACGGCGATAACAATACCAACGACGAGGCCCACGCCATTATCCAACATGCCGGCTTTTTATACGTTCTGGGCAGCACCAGAAACGCTGAAGACACCGATATCGCCATTGTACGCACAAACCGGTCGGGCACGAGTTCTGAAATTATGACCCTCGGGAACCCGGGAATGTACGAGACCGGCAAGCAACTGGTCTCCTTACAAGACGGCAGTCTGCTTGTAGTGGGCGAGCGGAAGCTCCAGGAAAACGGCTTCAGCGATATTTATGTGGAAAGAATAAGCCCGAACGGCGATGTGCTCTGGGATGAGGCCTTCTCACTGGGCGGACAACTTGACGACATCGCCGCTGATGCCCTGGAGACCGCAACAGGTGACCTGGTGATTTGCGGCACGGCCTCATTCTCGGGAAACCCTGTGATGCTGCTGGTAAAATTAAGTAAAGACGGAAAATTGAAGCGATAACGAACTATGGTCTATCTGCCTAACATATTCAAATCAAAACACCAAAAAAAGAAGGCCGGTCCCCGCCGGGGCTTTCGCATCTTTCGTCTTAGCCTTCCTTACCTTCGCTCCGTTATTTTCACAATCCGGATTCAGTATTTCAGAGGTTTGGCCCTGTCGCTATTCCTGCTAGCAATAGCAATTGTCCACCCGACGTGGGGAGAAAGTAATTCATGGATGGAAGTAACCAGCGCAGATTCAGACATCATAGAAGGAGGAAACGAAGCCTCAACGATCCCGTACGCCAGCTATACCTCGTCTACGGTGAACAATACCACTCAGGCCATTCGCGTGTGGCGTCTTACCCTCCGGGACGGAGGGGGCGTTGACGATGGCGACGGGTTGCCTACTATTCTTACAGAAATATCCCTGGTACCCGGCGCCGGAAATACGGTAAGCAACTGGCAAAATGCCATAAATAAAGCCGTACTTTTTGTTGGAGGAACCAAAGTCGGCGAAACCACTCCTACGGGTAATTCGCTGATTTTTAACGGGCTGAACATTGAAGCCGCACAAAACAGCGCTGAAGATATCGACCTTTACCTCACCTTCAATACCACTGCAGGGCACGTTGTCGATAACCAGCGGTTTGTATTTTCAGTAGACGCCGCCGCAGTAGACGCTGCCGGCTCACAGTTGACTACACTGGGGTCGATCGAAAGCGAAAACGCCTCCGGCACCAACCGGCTGCAGGTGACTGCCACCACCTTTGAGCTGAGCGGGTACCCGTCACAAACAGAATCGGGAGCAAACTTCAGCCTGACCGTAAGGGCGGTAGACAACAATGGGAACCTCGATCACAGTGCTTCGTTCGCCGTCACCCTTTCCGATAACCTCTCGGCCTTAAGCTCCGCCACGGGGCTTACACAAAACCTGGTCAGTGGCGTATACACGTGGAGCGATTTGCGGCTGGAACCCTCACAAACCGCGCAGGTAACTATCCAGGTGAGCGGTGGGGGACTCTCCACACAAGGCTTTTCCGTGCTCGCCTTTGTTCCCGGCGTAGTAGTGCTGCCGCCCGACACCCTGAAGTTTTGTTCACAAAACTCCATCCTGCCATTGGGAGCCATAGCCATTGCCGAAGGCGCCCAGGACGACTTCCAGGCCGCTAATAATGTTTGGTACAGCATAGAATTGCCTGCCGGCTATCGCTTCTCAACCAGCGCGACAGACGATGTCTACTTCTCGGCTTCTTCCGAACTCACCGGGCCGAACATGACCGTTTACACCAACAGCCAGCGGAAATACAGTTTCCAGTTCAATGTAACTGGCGCCACCACACTCGACACCATATACATCTCCGGGCTGGAGATTGAAAAAACGGGCACCGGAAGCGATACACTCACGTTGGAAAGGGTATTCACAGGGTCTATTCCAGGCGAAACTACGGTAAACGATGCGGTACAATTTCAAAATAGTCCCAATGCGCAGACCCATGGTGTTGTGCTTTCTACTGAAATAAGCGATATCATCCTCAACAGTAACAGAGGCAGCGGCCCGATATGCCAGGGCGAGGAAGTGGTATTCACCGCGCATGGCGCTAATACCTACAATTTTTTTATCAACAATAACCTTCAGACTTCCTCAGGAAACACCTTTTCAACCACTGCGCTGCAAAACAATGATGTCGTAAAAGTGAGGGGAAATATCGGTGTATGTTCCGATTCGGCCCAGATGATGATGTCTGTGCAGACACGCCCCACCATTGTCATCACCTCTCCCAACTACGGCACCATAGACCAAAACAATCCTAATCCCATCCAGATATCGTCTGACGTAGTAGAGCTGCAAGCCACACCCGTGGGGGGAATATTCACCGGGAATGGAGTAAAGAAAATAGGCAGCACCAACTTTTTCGATCCGCAAGATGCCGGTGTAGGTATTCATGGCGTGTACTATAGCGTTACCACGGGAGTGTGCTCGGTAAGCGACTCCGTCCATTTTTCGGTAGAAAGCCCCTCGGGAGGCGGCGCCTCTTACTTCGAAGGCCTGGAGGCCAAATATTGCGAAGACGACGACAGGTCACTGCTTACCTGGCCCTACGATCAAAATGTTTTCCCGGTAATCCGCTACAATGGGCCAGGAGTAGTGGAAGACCCCGTCGGATCCGGCAATTGGTATTTCGACCCAAAACTGGCCATCGATTCGGCCGGACCAGGCCTCACATCAGTCTACGTCACCTACGGATTTTCGCTATTTCCAGGGTTCCCCGCTGCCGAATACAACCTGCCGCCACAGAATACTTTCGTATACGCCAAGCCATCGGTAAGCTTCAGTATTGCCAAAAGCGGTGGCAACGTGCCCCTGCCGGAATACCTGTGCAGCAATGGCGACCTGGCACAACTCATCGGCAACCCCACCGGAACATTTCAAAACAGGAGCATCTACTTCACCATCTCCGACCTGGACAACGGCGTTACCGATACCATCGACGCCAATGCCGCCAAAGTATTTGATCCGGGGGCCTACCCCGCCGGCGGACCCAGGCAATTTGCCATTACCTACAACTATACCGCCCAGGTGTCGGGCTGCTTCAATCGTTTCTCTGACACCACTACCGTATTGCCGGTGCCGCGTGCGCTGGACGACAACGATATCACTGACCAGTTCTACTGCCAGGGAGAGCCCCTGGAATTCCTGAACGTCCACTCAGGCGCCGGTCACTTTACGCGTTGGTTTGATCGCGACAACGGACAGGTAATTTCTGAATTAGACTCTATCTTCCCCACTATCTTTACCACCGGGCAAAAGCAATACGAGGCAGCTTTCGTTACCAACGAACTCGCCACCTGCCAGGGTCCCCGGAAAATTATCACCGTAACCGTGAACCCCCGGCCCAACCTCACATTAGACGGCCTCAGCAGCAATGGCTACTGCATTGATAATCCCAACCCGATCAGCCTGGTACCCCGGGTGAACGGCGTAACCCCTCCTATCGCCGCCAATGTAGTACTCGAATGGGTAAGGGTGGCGCCGGACAGCCTGAACTACGGTGTGTTTACCGAAAACCCAATCCCCAACCAATATCCGCAGGGGGAGTACGTGGTCTCGTATTCCTACACCGACCTCAACCAATGCACCAACACGCTGAACACGCCAACACGAATAAACCCGCTGCCAGAAGTGGACTTTACCGGGCTGGATTCCATCTACTGTGCAGACGGCAGCCAGGCCAACCTCATCCATATCATTAACACCACCGACAACCAGGTGAACAACGCCAACCTGGTATACGAAATAGACCAAAACAGCGAGGGTAACTACGCCAACCTGGGAGTGCGGATTTTCGATCCATCTTCTATCCT
>CAYUJK010000093.1:0-10654 GCA_964444895.1 uncultured Roseivirgaceae bacterium | reverse complement strand
CGCATTACGCTTATACAATGTTGGGGCATCGTGCTTTTCATTCTTTTTATTTTTCTGTCCACAGTGTCAACCGGTTAAGAAGTCCAAATTTGTCCATTCGTGTCATTGTCTTTCTTTCTTTTCAGTCGCGCGTGGGGCATTTTTGAAAATTTCTTCTTCCGGGCTGGGCAGGCACACTCTTTGGCTGGCTTTGGTCTGCGGGAGGCCTTGAGCGGCCAGCCAATGTGTGTGACTGCTGCGTTGACTAATCTCTGAATCCATACTTCTTTACCTTTTTTAAGTTAAGTCCTGCAATAAACTTGTTCCTGTCTGTCATACTTTTTTTACCGTCCGCAAGTTCTGCCATGAACCTATATTCAAATGGTTTTAACCTCTTACTTTTCTTGTCCCACTTTACGATTTCCTTCACCAGTTCCAGTGTAATTTCTTGTCCATTTTCTTTTGCCTTGTTGTCTTCATCAAAGAATTTCTCCATATCAAAAAACAGCTCTGATGCCTGATCAGCGATAATGTCAAGAATTGACTCTCCTTGCATTCTCTCTATTTCAGAAAAATTTCGTTTGGTTCTGACCTTATTCCCAATTGTATTGGCCATATTGCTCTGATACTGCGAAAGATTTTCGGTTGTTCTCCCCCAATCTTCAATTTTCTTCCATGTCTGCGGATGAACTGATCTGAGTCTTTCAGTAGAAGCATTTAATTCCGCCTGGGCAGTTTCATCATCTGAAATTCTCTTTCTCTTTATAGTCGTTTTGCTCGCTAAATCTTCTTTCAAGCTTTCGAGTGAAATATCTAGGTCGTTCTCTTTAATCGTAGTCCAGCACTCTTCCTTTTTTGCCCATTCTCCGTACAAGGAACCGGGAGCATTGGATTTAATGAAGTCTTCGATTTTTACCATTATTTCATTGAGCTTTTCCTGCAGCAACACACTCAATCCTTGTGTCTTCCATATGCGATAAAGATCAAGTTGATAGTTAAGTCTAAAACCGAGCCAGGCAATGGCGTACGGAACCGTTATATAGCGCATATCACCTATGGCGTTTGGTTTAATACCGTAAAGTTTTTCTGCTGTTTTGAAAAGAATTGCCAGTGCAACCGCATCTTCAAAATAGATGTTATCCGGCTTGTTATCAAAGTTGTAATTAAGAAATTGAGCGTAATTTTTCTGACTGCCCCTTACTACGAAATGCGGGCCGATAACCAGTTTCTTTCCATGATAAACTTCAGAGTATGTGTTGACATACTTGGCCAGTAATTCTTTAGTAAACATCTGGCTTCTTGGGTTTTGCTTATCAAACTGCTTTCTGCGGGAAGGTGTAATGCCATAGCGTATTCGTTCATTCTTGTATTGACCTCTGGATCGTTCATAAAACCATCGAGTTTGATGCGTTTCCCCTGCTTTAGGAGGTGCCCAAATTGTACGGGAAAGTTTTTCAAGAATAACATGATTTTCCCTGTTGGAGCTCAGATCTGAAGCAGAAACCCGGTTTTGCGTGTTTGCATACTCAGCAATACGGCCAACTATTTCAGCAAAATTTTTCCTGTCTTTTATGATTGTCAGTTTAAGCTGAACGAAAATCTTCGAAATATCAGCGTTGTTTTTCTTCCAGGTATGGTAAATGGAGGCAGTGGTTTGACCTCCGTTGACAATTTGAAAGTCTTTGACAAAACCAATAGCTTTTCCCGTATTATCAGGTAAGTCAATAATTTCCACTTCTTCTGCTGTTGCAGCAATACCATTGTTGAACGCAAGAAACATATGTTGTTCTTCAAGAATGGTCTTACGAATTCCTTTGTTGATTTTACCTGTGAATTGCAGAAATGAACGCACGTTTTGTTCAAGAAGCCGGGGGCCATATTGCTCATAGATTGTGGCAAGGGCTTCACCAGGTATAATTGCAAGATAGGACTGATAGTCTTCGTTTTCACTCTGGCTTTCTATGCAGGGAATAGATATTCGATTGCTTTCAAAGTCAATCTCAATAGGAACTCTTGATTTTTCTGAAAGGTTGAACAAATAGTTAATGTCAATTACCCGGTAGAAAACAGGATAACCGGCAACTTTATCGGTGGATTTCAGGTCTGCTTTTACTTCTCCGTTAGTCAGAAGGAATATATTAACCCTTGTAAGGAATTCCTTTACTTCAGGCACATTGGCAAGGGTCTGTGCAAGATCAAATATTTCAGAACTTTCCTCTAATTCGTTTACATAATCCTTATAAATGGAATTCCTGAAGAATTTAGCCAATCTGTCAATTGCTTTGTCGGCATCTGTTTTGGTGATTGCTTGTATGGTAGAGTCTGCGTTATAAATAGTAATGAAGAGGTCAAGCGTTTCATAATTTTCATAAAGGGCATAGGCATTCACCTTATGCTCAACACCTCTTTTGCTGATCTTTTCATCATAGCATAGTCTGTAATTTTCTGTTTCACCTGCATCAGAAAGAAGTGCCAAAGCGAAATCGGTGAAAATTTGCTCTGGATTCGTACCTTCTTCCTCTGAAAGAAGTTGCGCTTTGATGTCCTCCTGTACATCAGCATAAAATTTATTGAGTTCCTTGTTTTCAAGCATACTATCTATTCTGATTTAAGATTCTCAAATAACTCGTGTTCACTTAAAGTCCAGTCGTCATTGGCAGATACAATAAGGGAATATCGTACATCACCAACACCGGACGGAATCTGATTTTCTGTAATTTTCGGGAAATCATCAGTGATTTTATAGATGTTTTCCTGTCTGATGGAATAGCCGGTTTCAGAATACAAATGACGATGAATATCGAAGTAACCTGCTTCCAGCAATTTGAGGCGGAAAAGATTATGTGCTGCGGGGCTGTCTGAAAGCATTTTAAGCACATCATCCACCAGATCATTCAAGTTCTCGCCATGATATTGTCGGACTTCAAGCGAATAATGGATCAGAAAAATTCTTGGTATGAGTGAAATATCGAGTTGCCGTTCACTGGATATGTGAAGCTTTTGCTGATTTTTTCCATGTGTGGTTTTGACTTCAACAGCCCAGTCTGAAAACTGAAAATCTTGTACCGATTTTTCTACGCCTTTCCAGGAATTAACACAATAGTCAGTATTTGGAACATTTTGAAGGAGCTTTCTCAGGAAATATATTTCACCGTACAGTGCTCTTTGTGCTTCATCTGAAAGACCTTGCTGCCCCATCTTTTCGAACAGCAACCGCCATTTTTCAAGTCGCAGAAGCAGTAACTTAATCAGCTCAGGTTCATTGGCAATATCTGCTACCTGATGAATAAGGTCCTCACTAAGGGTGGAGAAAATATCCCGGTGTTGATTGTCAAGAAGCAGTACCAGTAAAAATTGTTTATCTGTGTGCTTGTTGTCAGGAAGTGTTTCGATTTTAATATCCCTGAGCTTGTCCCAGCTTTTTAATTGCAATTCAGCATCAGAATTCAAGTGAGCGGCAATACAGCGTAGCTTTTCAGGAGATTTAACTGCTACATAGACATCAGGCTTGATTGCACCTGAATAGCGCTTATATAACAAACCGCTTTTCAGTGGCTGTTCATCTTCCAGTTCGTTCCAAATTTTATCAATCTTCTTCATCTTCAAAATCATCGAGGTCATCCTCAACATTAAATCTGTCGAGGAGTTGTTCATTTACGGCATAGGCAACCCAGGCATTGTAATTGCTGCCAGGAAAACTGATCGCATAACCCATAAAAGGATCGCTTCCCGTTGGCATTTCTGCACCAGCCGGGTCAAGCATATAAATAAGTAAGAGCGGATTTTGCGGGTTTCTTATTTCATTTCTAACTATTTCGCCATTAGGGTATGCAGGTTCGCCTTCTTTGTTTTGTCTTGCCCGCAACTCCCTTGTTAACTGCATTGCTCTTTCATATTGCTCTGTTGTGAGATCAATGAACTCATCTTTCGGGCTAATTATATGAGACTTTCTCAGGTAATAAACACTTTCATCTGAGTTGTTTTCATCTTGCCTTCGTAAGAAACAGCCAATTTGAACCGATTCGTTGTTAACCTGAAATTCAGTTGTACAGGAAGCATTTCTTTTAGACATTAATACAACCCTCCAACTCGTTAGCTCATTGTTTGGCAATTGCATATTGATAAACCTGATTAGATTCAGAGGGTCGTACGCCTTCAAATTTTCCAGTGTGCGAATGTTATTCAAAAAGCCGATTATCTGTTCGGCAGGGATGTCGTGCCACAAGTAGTTATTATTAAGGTTAGAAAATTCCGGGGGTAAGGATTGTATAAAATTCCTTGCTGCGTTAAGGTTTCCGGTTATTACATCAGTATCTTTTCTGAATTCATAAGATTCCACCAGCCGACCAGCCCAGGTTACCTGTACGGTAACAGCCGTACGGAGCTTATTTGTCGCAGAAACCTGAAGTACACCAGGATGTGTTCTAACTCTAAGTGCATATTGCTCAGGAGTTGAGCCAGCCACATCTGACATATAATCGAATTCTTCCCGCAGTTCTTCTGAAGCGTGTGTTATATGACAGAACCATTCATTGAGTTCTCTACTTGTAAACAAACGACACAGATCAACATAGCCAGGCCGATAGCCAAACCAACGTCCCATCTGCATTAGTGTATCATACATTCTGGAGGAACGGAGATAATAGCTTACTGAAAGTCCTTCAAGAGTAAGTCCTCTCGACAATTTATTACCACCTATAGCTATTACAGAAAGGCCATCTCTATGGTCGTAATAGTCAAGTGCTTCTCCTGAACCACCATGAATTGCCCTTATTTCTATCCTTGAAGCTGCATCATTTAAATGAGGTAACACTTCACTCCAGGAATGCACTTGAATATTCGGGTCAATATCACATAATGGTGACGAGAGTATTTGATTTAAAACCGTAACATATGACCTGTAACCTTCTGAATCATCCTCAAAAGTTGCTCTGAATTCTTCCAGAATATCCGTATCGTTTTGGTTTATGCCCATACGGTAATAGTCAAACAATTTCTGCACAGCCGCTGTAATGATACTTTGCCAATTTTGAAATCGGGTGACATGAATAAGCATGGAATTATGGACATTCACACTTCCTCTAAGTCTTCTGATGGCACAGGTAAGAATGAAGCAACGAATGGCCTTCTTTAGTGAATCGGGCATGTGCAGATAAAAATGATTGAGAATCGCCTCAGAAACTTCATCAGGTCGCTTCCTGTCAGGATATTCTCCTTTTCTATGTCTGTCAGGCACAAATGTTTGATAATCATTAATCCGGTTTACAATAGGAAGAACCGTTTCTGATGTTTCATCATTCTCCACCATTCTGAATCCGAAAACCCGCTCCGGCCCAATATAGTTTGATGGAGCGGGAATGTTAATGATAAAGTCTCTTGGAAACAGGTTGTCTTCTTCAATCGGAATGAAAATATTGGCAAATGGGGTAGCGGTGTAACCTACATAACCGCTTTTGCCAAATAGCCCTATTATTTGAGTAATCCATCCGTTGATAGAACTTCTTCGCTCCGGATCATTGGAAATGTTAATAGAAGCATTATCAGCTTCATCGTCAATCAGCAGCAGTGATTTATTACGTATTTTCCTATGTCCGTTTTCCTCTTGAATTGCCTGTGCAGATAGCCACTGATGCAGTCTTCGCAGCACGTGAGGATTTTTCTTTACTACAGCAATAATTGGCTCATTGGTGTCAAAATTGAATCCGGATGAATTGGCAGCACCTTGTGTAAAATCTCCATTGTCAAGACTGGAAGTCAATGAGTGCGCAACACCTGATCGATTTATTCTGCCAACGCCAATTCTTATGTTGTTTTGATTGAAAGCTCTGGTGTGCTGGGTGTCAAATCCAAGGAATCCTTCATCAAGGCGTAATTGTGTCTGACTTCTAAGGTTATTGTGAATACCCGCAAGAACAATGATTAATTTGTACCCTGAATCGGCAGCTTTGCAGATAAGGCCTGTGTAGTTAGAAGTTTTTCCGGATTGTACTTGTCCTACGACCAACCCTTTTTTGTCAATCTCAATGTTAGCTGTCGGATCGAACAGGCTGTCAAGAATTCTGTCAGTTAGTCGATCGAGCTTATTCAGTGTATCCGGTGCAAAGTTTTTTTCATCCTGAAGGTATGAACGGTATCGCGACCAGAAATTCCAGTTTGTTTCCGCTCGTTTAGCGTTCAACCAGGGAAGTCTCCTTTCCTCTCTTTCGATAATTCTGTAATCCTCAACCCTTACGCTGTAGATACTTTCTATTTCTCTGATAAGCTGATCTCTTTCAAGTTCAGAGAAATTTGGCATTTGAAGAACCTGAGTAACATGCTCCTCTATTTGTTCCCTTGTGACGGAGGTAGTGTTACCTATCATCACCCGTATTATTCTGATTGCTTGTTCTATCATTCCTGCAGATGTTCGAGATATTCAAGGTAAAAGTTAAATGGCTCGATGTTCGCAATTCTTGCTGTAGCCTGCTCCGGTTGTAACCCTTCCGCTATAAGGCTTTCATATATTGCTTTCATTACCTCCAGTACAACATCATGATTTTTGCCCTCAAAGGGCTGTCCATGTGGCTTTTTGTTTTCGTTCTCCTGAAGGGTTATGAGGGGCACCGGTACAGTTTCTTCGATGAACTGCAGCACTTTCTCAAACTGTTTTGTTAAGCCGTTTGCGTTTTGCAGTAGCTCTTTGAGCATAGGGTGATCTCGATTGAGTTTATAAAACCGTTTTCCGTGTCTGGTTTTTTCTTCCCAGAAAGGGAAATATTCATCCTTAGCTAATTTTCGTTTGACCACCTTTCCTTTATGCCTGTATACTTCTACAGCTTGCGCCCGGACATCCTTCGCCACTGCCAGCAGGGGCTCTCTGATTCTGGAGGGTGGACGTGCAACTGATTTTTTAATATCAATCTGCCATTCATCATCCATATTGTTCGGCAGTTCAACTCTTATTCTGCACAAATCGTAGTGAACTTCCCGTTTAAACAATCCAAGCCAATCTCCCGCTACAAGCAATCTCCTGTTCCGGTATATGTAAAACCCCTGATGAGCAGCCCAGCTGTCCTTCGGGCCTTTTCCGTAGTTATATTGTTCAGCGGACAGCTTTGAACGGTGAGGCATGACAAATCCTTTAATGCGTACTTTGCCTTCTTCCAGCAACGTTTCCGGTCTCGCCTGAAGACCTTCAAATCCAATCATGAAAGGATCCCAGGGTTCAATCTTTCTGTCCCGCAGCCAGATGTTCACACCTTCTTCAATGTACCGGTGAAAAACCATCGACAGGTGCTTTTTGACCTTTTCGATCGTAGCAAAGAAATCTGCTTTAGAAGATTCTTTGTCGGTATGAGTGTCTTTGGTCAGTCTGTCAATATCCCACCATAGCACAGTTGTGCCACTTTGTAAGTAATTCCATTGATTCAAAAAATCAATCTCCTCTGGTTTGTACTTTATTAGTTTCCATGCCTTTTCCTTATTCACATAATCCAAATCCCATGTCCAGTAACTTTCTGAGGCATCTTTTTTTGAGATCACACAAAACTTTCTGCATTGCGAAAAAGAGGCGGTTTTTAATCCAAGACCGAATCTGCCAAGATCATGTTCCTCCCGTTCAGTTAACGGACTTATGCTGCCTGGTCGCATTGCTTGGATTAGTTCTTTGTTGGACATTCCGCATCCGTCATCCATAATCCCGATAATGGTATACGGGCCTTTCCAGAGATAGTCAATCCAGATATTTCTGGCTCCGGCAGAAATAGAGTTGTCCAGAATATCAGCAATAGCCGTTTCAATGGAATACCCGATAGCCCGGAATGTCTCTATCATGGAACTGGCTTCCGGTTCCGCTGAGGTGGATTCTATTTTGGAGTAGTCAATCATTGATTCAATTCATTTGCTGAAACACTCCATTGAATTTGAATTGTGGTAACAATGTTTTTCTTGGGATTTAGAATAGATGCTGGATTCTGAATAAAGTTGATTTCTGGTGTAGTGTTAATCTTCGAAACAATTGCCAGATAATATTTATCCTGTGCCTGTTTTGCGGATTCCCATTCTTTATTGGTAAATAAGACACCACCTGATTCTTCAGCCAATCCCTTTACCTCTACATAATATGATTCGGTGGTCTTTATTTCAAAATCATATCCGCAGCCTTTATCTCTTGTATCAGTCAATGTACCACCAATTGGTTCTGCATATTGTTTGTGATGTTTAATAAAATACTCCTCTGCCTTTCTTCCGGTGGGCCCTCTCAAAATAAACGATGAATTACCTTTCTTGTCTCCATCTGATACAACTTTAAGCAGCTCTTCCAAATTATCCGTGTCCTGCTTAATGGAGTTGTTAAGAATATCAACCACCAAGCTCCGTATTTCTTCTTCTTCCAATCCTTCCAATGCGCGAACAACCCTTACACGACTTGGACTCATAGGACGTTGATACCAACCTGCTCTATGACCATGTATGGGGTCAAACTCATCTCTCCAATTCTTTACCGAATGCTTCTTAACGTTCAATTTTTCGGCAATGTCATCAAATGCATCATTCCAGGTTGAATAGCCAAGATTGCTTAAACCCTCTTCATTGAACCGTGAGAGGTAGTAGGAAACGTATAGCGTTAGTTTATGATTCTCCTCCATGATTTAAGCTGAGACTGTTTCTTTTTGGATTTCTTTCTTGCTCTTACTATGTGTAGCATCAAAAATTTCCGATACAATTTCAGCGATCTGATTCGCTAAGAGAGGAGGCACTGCATTTCCAACCTGGATAAACTGTGAAGTTCTCGACCCACAGAAGTAGTAGTTATCCGGGAACGTCTGTATGCGAGCTGCTTCTCTGACAGTAAAACTCCTGCACTGTGTGGGATCGGGATGAATGTAGTAATGACCGTCTTTGGAAATATGACTGGTAATTGTTTTACAAGGGTTATCCCATAACTGAACTCTAAATCTATCCGCAAACTTTTTGTCTTCAATTCCTGCTTTCACATTCTTATGGGCTGGTAGTAAAGAGGCAGGAAAATCCTCCAATTTCGGAGAACGTTTATTAACCTTTGCAAAACAGGAAACAAAAAGATACCGTAACAAGTCGCTGTCCATGTGCCCTCTGGAAGAGTGATTGCAAACTCCTTCAACGTTTTGATCAAGATACCAATCCGGACGGTACGGAATATTTACTCTTTTGTATTCACAATACTCTCCACCAGATTCTTTTTGAGGCAGCGTTATCTTGTCAAGCTGTTTCATGATTTCCTCCTTTACTTCTCTTGCAACACCAGCTAACATGCCTTTTTCCAGGATTTTTGCTATTGCCACTTTCCAGTTTTCTCCGCTGTCTTCTGACTTTGAAAGTTTGCTTCTTAGCTTGGGCAATCCCTTCAGGACTGATGAAATGGGCACTTCATTTTTTGGTTCAAGGACTTTCGGCTGATGCTCAATATCGTTACGTATGCCCAGTAGAATAACCCTGTGTCGCGCTTGAGGCACGCCATACTTTTCACAATGGATCACAAAATCCTTATGGCTGAAAACTGGGTTGCCATTTAAATCAAAGGCAGTAGGTGCGGCAACCAATGAGTAAATCCGGTAACCAGGACAACTAAGTTTTATGCCATTACTTCTGTATTCAGAAAGATAAGCACTTACCGGGTCTGCAAGGTCTTTAAGTATTTTGGAAAAAACCGGACTTTGCTCTGTTTTTGCCGATAATAAGCCCTTCACATTTTCCATCACAAAAACTGCAGGGTTATGAACTGCCAGAATTCTCAGGTACTGTTTGTATAGTCCTACTCTTTCGTCCTTTTTCTCATCAAGAATTTTTTCCTGTCTTCTGGAACGCCCAACAACTGAATATGCTTGGCAGGGCGGGCCGCCAATCAGCAGCCAGTTTTTATTTCCATTTAGTGACGTTTTAATCCTTTCATCAACAATCGCATTGGGAATAGCTTTTTTCCCATATCCGAGTTCTGCCTGCCAAGCCTCATCTTTTGCTTTTTGAGCCTGCTTTGGCCATTTCTTAAACAGTACGTCCAAAGGAATTTGTCCTTTTATGAATTCATAATAATCTGCCGGAATTTGTCCGGGTGGGAACTGCCGGAAAAAACTTCTTAATGAAAGGGTCTGATGAGCATACGTATCTTTCTCTATTGATAGAGCAATCTTAAATTTTCTCTTTTTGCCTTTCGGATTCAGATATGCACTGAATCCCTCTCCAAGTCCACCTGGACCAGCGAATATGTCAATTATTGGTATTTCCATTGGCCTCCAATTGCTTCACAATATTTTTAAGTGTCTTTTCAGTTTTTCCGTTTTTCAGATCACACTCGAAAATTGAGATCACTTTCCATCCTTCTGCTTTTAATTTTTTGAGGTTTTCTGAATCCAGTTTTTTATTCCTGTTTATTTTGTTTAGCCACCATTCAGTTCTGGTCTTGGGCATGACAAAATATTTGCATCCATCGTGCCCATGCCAGAAACATCCATGAACAAAAATTACAACATTATATTTCGGCAGGACTATATCTGGTTTTCCGGGCAGTTTTTTTTCGTGTAGCCGATACCGGAAACCTTGTCCAAATAAGTATTTTCTAACTGTCATTTCAGGCTTAGTGTTTTTAGCCCTGATTTGACTCATGTTGTAACTACGGGTTTTCTTATCGTGTACATCTGTCATTTCATTTGTGCGTTTT
>CAYUJK010000092.1:6456-10737 GCA_964444895.1 uncultured Roseivirgaceae bacterium | reverse complement strand
GGAATCTGGTATGGGTTGCTTATCGGACTTTCGATTGCGGCGGTGCTACTGCTGGTGCGGTTCAACAGGGTGTCGGGGAGGATGATTGGGACGGCTTTTCCTCAAGTGCCCAACGCCTTGGAGGGGTAGGACACAAGGTACGACAAAGTTCCCGTTTCTTATCTTAAACAACGAAAGGCACGAAATTCACAAAAAATTGTACTGCAATTTCTACGACGTCGAACACGTACCTCTTTCGTGTCTTTTGCGTTTTTCGTTGTTCTTGAAAACCGTTTTACGATTCTCACATGAATTCGGAATTTATTTAATTATTTTCTGAAGAGATTTTTGTCGCACTCCTTGCGGGGCTCTTGAGTATGGTAAATCACCAAAAAAACATTAGTTTTGCAGCCCTTGGAAATAAATTTACCACATAATTAAGCATAAGAATGAGCGGACAAAAGATTACCATTAGCAACGGCGTGCTGAACGTGCCCGACAATCCCATTATCCCATTTATCGAAGGTGACGGCACCGGCGTAGATATCTGGCCGGCTTCCAAGCTGGTATTTGATGCGGCGGTTGAAAAGGCTTATGGAGGAAAGAAAAAAATAGAATGGAAAGAAGTGCTGGCAGGCGAGAAAGCTTTTAACCAAACCGGCAACTGGCTACCCGACGAAACGCTGAACGACTTCAAAGAATACCTGGTAGGTATCAAAGGGCCCCTTACCACCCCGGTAGGCGGCGGCATCCGCTCGCTGAACGTAGCCCTACGCCAGCAGCTCGACCTTTACGCCTGTGTGCGGCCGGTGCGATGGTTCAAAGGCACCCCTTCGCCCGTGAAGCAACCCGAGCTTTGCGACATGGTCATTTTCCGTGAGAACACCGAAGATATTTACGCCGGCATTGAGTTTCAGCAAGGTACCGGCGACGCCACAAAATTTGCTTCCCTGCTAAAGGACAACTTCCCCGACCGGTTCAAAAAAGTACGCTTCCCCAACACGGCGGGCTATGGCATCAAGCCCGTTTCCGAAGAGGGAACCCAAAGGCTGGTGAAAGCGGCGATCGACTACGCTTTTGCACAGAAGAAAGAATCGGTAACGCTGGTTCACAAAGGCAATATCATGAAATTCACAGAAGGCGCCTTCCGCGACTGGGGCTACGCACTTGCTAAAAATTCTTATGGCGCCAAAGACCTGGATGGCGGTCCGTGGCAGGCAATCGAAAAAGACGGCCATAAGCTCATTATCAAAGACGTGATTGCAGACGCCTTCTTGCAGCAAATACTGCTTCGTCCTGCTGAGTATTCCGTGATTGCTACGCTGAACCTCAACGGCGACTATGTGTCTGACGCCCTGGCGGCGATTGTAGGGGGAATAGGAATTGCTCCCGGCGCCAATATCAACTACACCACAGGCCACGCTATTTTTGAAGCTACGCACGGCACCGCACCCAAATACGCAGGACAGGACAAGGTAAACCCGGGATCGGTAATCCTTTCAGGCGCGATGATGTTTGAGTTTTTGGGATGGCAGGAAGCTGCCGATTTGATCATCAAAGGCCTGGAAGCTTCTATCGCTTCCAAAAGAGTAACTTACGACTTCGAAAGACTGATGGACGGGGCCACGCTGCTGAAGTGCTCTGAGTTCGGCAAAGAAATCGTGAAGAATATGTGAGGGAATAATGGTATGAACAACTTTCCAAAAGTTCAGAACTTTTGGAAAGTTGGCTTCATTCCGGCAGGCGCAACTGATGGTTTAAGCGGGACAAGATTGTAATACTGGCCTCTTTCCCACCCCTCCAATCTTCCATTCGTCCAACATTCCATTTTCAAGTCCTGATCACATCCGTGTCGATCGGGGTGTAGCCAAGTATTCTGGCCATGCTTAATATCTGACCTTTGTGGTGAAACTCGTGGCTCATCACATGTGTCAGCAGTTCCAAAGGCGTGGTCTTAAATCTCTTTTCCCGACCGGGAAGCTTGTTTTCTACAGGCGCTTCAAGGCCGTCCTGAAACGCTACTATGAACTCAGCTACACAAGCGTTTACCGTCTTGTACGCTTCCTTCATGTCATTCACCGTGTTGATTTTTTCGGGGTCAAATCGAAAAGCTTCCTTCTGCCGCGCAAATTCGTTTAGCCATACCAGGTAGCAGTTAGCTATGTGGGTCTGCAAAAAGCGGATACTTTTGTTCCCAAATAGCTCGATGTTCTTTACATAATCTTGCGGAGAAAAGTGTTCACAAAACTCGAAAACCACTTCGCGGGATTCTTTTACCAGTTCATATTGTTTTTGTAAGGTATGCATTTGTGCGGTAGTTTATTCATGTAATTTACGCCAGTTTGACGAAACCTGTAGTAGCTTTAATATAAGTGATTTTCAACTTCATTGCTTGCTTTCCATGAAAAAACTGTCAGCAATCTTCGTTAGGTGGCAACCAGAATAAATTCGTTGCAAAAGTTATCACTTTTGGTAACTTTGGTTATCTTTACCGTTAATGAGAATAATAAAGGAAAAAACGCTGTCCGAATATTGCAAAACCGACAAGTATACAGCAGCTACCAATGCGTTGAAGGCCTGGACAAACGAAGTCCGTTATTCTGATTGGGAAAATTCAAGCGAACTAAAATCAAAATTCAGAAATGCGAGTATTCTAAGTTCAAAAAGAGTGGTTTTTAATATTAAAGGAAATGAATACCGCTTAATAGTCGACATCGAGTGCAAGCTGAAAATTGTCTTTGTAGTTTGGTTTGGAACACACGCTGAATATGATAGAATAGACGCTAAAAAATAAGGTATGAAAACTAAAATAATCAGAACAGAGAAAGAGTATCATATTGCCTGTGAAAGAATCTATGTACTGATGAACAGTACCGATGCTTCCATCGTACCTGATAGCCCAAAAGGGGAAGAATTGGAGCTCCTTTCGTTATTGGTCGAAAAATATGAAATTGAAAAAAAATATAAGTTAGATGCTCCGAGTCCCATAGAGGCGATCAAGTTTAGAATGGAGCAGATGAGCCTAAAACAAGCTGATATTGCGCCTATTTTTGGAGGAAAGACCAGAGTATCAGAAGTTTTAAATGGCAAAAGACCCCTGACACTAAAAGCGATTACACTGTTAAACAGGTACCTGGGTATTCCCCTCGAATCACTGATAAAGGGGAACAAAGAAGTAAAATTAGACTCCCAAGGAAAAGAAAAGCTTCTTAGTGTATCATCCATTAAAGAATATTTATCCCAAAACAGGGCCGCTATTTTCTGATTAAAATTCTGCCAAATGAGCAAGATTCTGCAATGGGTTAGAACATACCATCCCCCCTACCTGAAGGGCGATGTTTTTGCGGGCATTACCACGGGCGTACTGCTGATTCCACAGGGGATGGCTTACGCACTCATTGCAGGGCTACCTCCTATTTACGGGCTCTACGCCGCTGTCATTCCCCCGGTTATTTACGCCATTTTTTGTTCGTCTTATCACCTTTCGGTGGGGCCGGCAGCTACCGTTTCGCTCTTGATATTCGCGGGCTTGCGTGATCTCCGGTTTTCCGGTGAGGAGTTTATCCTGGCTGCCTCTATGCTCGCCATGATGGTGGGTGCTATTCAGTTCATATTTGGCGTCAGCCGGCTGGGCTTTATCGTCAACTTTTTGTCCAGGCCGGTCATCTCGGGCTATACTTCGGCGGCAGCCATTGTCATTATCGTGAGCCAGGTAAAAAACCTGATGGGCATAGAAGGGCGATCTGAGGCCCTGCTTGAAGACAATGTGCGCCACACGCTGCAACACCTCGGCGAGATCAGCATTCCCACACTCCTGTTTGGCCTGGGAGCTTTAGCTTTTTTAATCATTTCTAAAAAAATAAACTCCAAAATCCCCGGACCGCTCCTGGCTGTGTTGCTGAGCATCGGCCTTATCTATTTTCTCAATCTGGAAGCTGGCACAAAAATACTGGGCGCTGTGCCGTCCGGCCTTCCTTCATTTCAATACCCGGGCATTTCCATTGCCAAGATCCAATCGCTCATACCGCTGGCATTCATTGTAGCCCTGGTAGGTTTTCTGGAGTCCATTTCGATTTCAAAATCGCTGCAGGTGCGCAACAAGGGATACAGTGTAAATGCCAACATAGAGCTGATATCACTGGGGCTTGCCAATTTTGTCGGCGCATTTTTTAAAGCTTTTCCGGTATCGGGTGGATTTTCCCGCTCTGCCGTTAATGAACAAGCTGGCGCTAAAACACCCCTTGCCACCATCGTAAGTGCGGCATTAGTAGCCCTGGTGTTGCTGTTGCTAACACCCATGTT
>CAYUJK010000092.1:4291-6356 GCA_964444895.1 uncultured Roseivirgaceae bacterium | reverse complement strand
GACCGCGAAGACGCCCTGATCTTCCGGTTTGACTCGCAGCTCTATTTTGCCAATATTCAGTATTTTATCGATACGCTGTGCGCGCATGTGGCGAAAAGAGAGAGCACACTGAAGGTAATTGTGATCAATGCCCAGGCCATCAACAGCATCGATACCAGTGCCATTTTCGGACTCACTGAGCTCATCAAGGAACTGAAAAAGAGAGGCATAGCCGTGTATTTTACCCGGGTGATAGGCCCTGTAAGAGATGTGATGCGTAAGTCCGGCCTCTACGACCTGATCGGCGATGATCACTTCGGCATGCGAATACAAGATGCACTGGATCACTTTGACCGGTCTGAAAAGGACGAAAGCCATACTACAGCCTTCAAAAAATAAGGAGTGGCTTGCTATTTTACAGCTATAGTATGGCCCTATCCATCAGTTGTCGATAGTAACATGCCCCCAGTTTTCGCCTGAGCGTATGCGATTGAGTTGGGTATGGGTGATGCCAAACCGCTTGGCAATCATGCTGAGCCGGGTTTTGTGAGACTTTAACAGTCTCTTTATCACTCGTACATCTGATTCTGTCAACTTGTAGCCTGTGGTTCTTTTGAGCAGTACCTCGGGGTTTTTATTATTGTGACTTACCACTTCCTCTTCGGTGGCCCATTTCAGGTTGAATACCGAGTTGTTTTCTTTATTGTAGTCCACGTGGATCACAAAATGCTGGTCGTCGGCGGTTTTAGAAAGAAAATGTTCTGCCACTATGCGGTGTACATAAAATTGGCGTATCATGTCATCGCCAAATTTCACGGAAATACTTCGGTAGCCGTTGACAAGGCCTCCCTTCAGTATCTTTCCCTCTTCGCGCTCAATGGCATAGCTTTTTATCCGCCCCAGGTTTGACACTTCGTATTTTTCGTGAGGAAGATTGATGCTAAAATCAATTTCCTTCCACCGTTCAAAGCTCATGGTGTTGTTCATTTGTGAAAATTATTGATTGGCGCGCACCCCACTTTCAGGGCTGTGTACAACCCGGAAGTGTGGTACGCAGAAATGTTTATTGGTATAATGCAAACGGCTGGCAAATAATTCCCGGATGGAAAGATTTTTTTTTTGAACTATCAGGGTATATAAGCAACGTACTTGAAGAATTTACCACCAAGAGCGGTCAATAGCTGTGCTTGCAGTTGGGAACATTATTAGGTAAATTTGTTTAGAATAATATAGCCATGTCACCTTTAAAAAACGAGCATACTGAACTTAATCCTATCCAAATTAGTCTACTCAGGTTATTTAATCGACCTATGACTGAGGAAGAGACCCTACAGCTAAAAAGGCTTTTGACCGACTACTATTCAAAATTGTTAAGTGAAGAAATTGAAAAAGTAGTCAGTAGCAAGGGGTACACACAAAAAGATTTTGATAATATGCTGAACGAAAAGAGCTAATGGTAGTAGTAGTCGATACCAATTGCCTTTTAGCATCAATCCCTCCGCTTAGCAAGTATTTTTGGCTATACGAAGCCTTCAAAGACGAAAAATTTAGTTGGGTAGTTAGCAACGAAATCTTAATGGAATATGAAGAAAAAATCGCAGACAAGTATTCTCAAAAAACAGCAGACATAGTGCTTTCAATTCTCAGTGTTGCTCCCAATGTCATCTTTACCACTCCTTTTTTCAACTGGAATCTTATAGCCCAAGACCCCGATGACAACAAATTCGTTGATGCCGCTATTTCCAGCAATGCAAACTACCTTATAACCAATGACAAGGACTTTAATGTATTGAAGAAAGTCGATTTTCCAAAAGTAGAAATAATCTCATTAAACGAGTTCAAAAAACACCTTTCGTAACACAAATCTCTATAATCACTTAAAAATCACCTTCTCCACGTACTCCCCGCCTGCAGCATATACTTTCACAAAATACACTCCGCTCCCTAAATTACCTCTTTCCAGCCTGATACTATTCATTCCCTTTTTTACCGCGCTGCTTTCATAAGACCTTACCTCCCTGCCTTGAAAATCCAGCAACTGAACAGCGACTGGCTGGCTGGCTGGCGAAGTGATGCTTAACGTAGC
>CAYUJK010000092.1:0-4191 GCA_964444895.1 uncultured Roseivirgaceae bacterium | reverse complement strand
CCGGGATTCCCCACGCCCTCAGGATAGGGATGCAGCGAATGGATGGCGGCATTACCAAAGCCCTCGGGCTGTACCACCGAAAAGCCGCTGCCTGCGAAATCGGCATCACCTGTGTCATCAAAATCGTTGATATATTCTGCCAATGGCTCTCCTACCTGAAAATACAACGCTTCCTTTTCATTGGAAATGTAGGGCTTGCCCTTGCGGTAAGCCATCAGCTTCACGGAGTGCATTTCATTCAAGGACAGCGACGGATTCTCTACTACCAGTACGGTATCCAGGGCTACCGGACTGCTCCCCATTTTTCCGATAATCTCATCGCCTGCTACTACAAAGGTGGAATCGTACGGCGAATACAGCGAAGCCTTCACATACAGTCCGCCGGATATCGACGTTCCTCCGCTTTGGAGCTCTGGTACTATGGTCACTTCTACCGCCTGATCCAACTGGGCCGTCCAGATTCCCCGGCCATGGGTAGCGATCACCACCATATCGTCCACCACCTTCATTTGCCACACAGCTGCCGAGCCCAGGTCGTTTTCCATAAACGTCCAGGAGTCTCCGTTGTCGGTTGATTCAAAAATGCCTATTTCCGTTCCGGCCCACAGCACAGAGGGGTCGTCGGGTCGCACCAGCATAGTATACACAGCCACATCGGGAAACCCGTTTGTGCTCGTATTTCCGGCGCCAAATCCCGAAATATCTTCCCAGGTCTGGCCGAGGTCGGTAGTGCGAAGTATTTTGGGCCCGCCGGCAAATGAAAACAAAATGTATGCAGTAGAATCTTCCGTGGGATGGGTAGCTATTCCTGATAGATTTCCGAGAACGGCCTGGTCATAGTTGGGAACGGGAACAAACGCACTGCCGCCATCGGTAGAAACGTGTACCTGCTGAGCATCACCCATACCGGAGCCTGCCCAGATTATCTGGTGATTTGCACGTGAAACTTCCACGTCCAGAAAGGAGCTGAAGCCCCAATTCTCGTCGATGGGCGTTAATGCCCAACTGCCCCCAAAATCTTCACTCTTAAAAACTCCGTCTGACGTAACAGTAAACAGCGTGTTGGGCTTAGAAGGCGAGTTTGCCAATTTGGAAATAAAAGGACTGGTGCCTGACAGGCCGTTGGTAGCCACAAACCACGTATTGCCACCATCGGTAGTCCTTGCAAAGCCGTTAAACTGGCTGCTGCCGATGATCATGTCCGTATTGATGTTGTGCCAGATCACTTCAAAACCGTCACCGCCAAGAGCCAGGGTGTAGTTTGTCTCCATGCCGGCAACGGCGGTGTCGGGCGAAATCCAGGTACCATTGTCCTGCATGCCGCCGATAAAGGCCTCCGCCCCCGTCTTTTTATCCGCACTATAAAACTGGCTGGAATTCATCCCAAAGCCCGAGAACGTCCAGTCACCATCATTAAAGCCCGGGTTGGTGCTGCTGTTGGAATAGTATATCCCTCCGTCGTTGCAATTCAAAATGCGGAAAGTTTGCGCGGCTTCATCGTCCGGGACAAGCAGCAAGGCATGATGGTCAGGGTGCAGGGTAAAGCCCGTGCCGTCGGCGTTATAGGCCGGATTTTTACCTCCATAGTTATTGTACGCATCGGAAATATTAGCCAGTGTGCCTGATTGCAGCGTGAGTGTGTCTTTCCTAAAATTCAGCTTAATGGTATCTGCTTCCAGGTTTTCACCGTCGAATTCAAGACCTTCTGTGAGCACCGGCCAGAAAAAGTACATTTGCCGGTAAGTATGTCCCCGGTTTGCTCCACTGTTTTGAGCGATATTGGAGTTCACGGCTTCGTCATAGTCTACGTCGTGAATAAAGAGGTATTCTCTTGAATGGTTTTCATCATCACCTGCCTGTGTGTTTTCACCGATAAGATTGAACTCTCCGTCTTCCTGCTGGTCGCGGAAGGAAATCATCAACTGCACATTGTTGTCCACATCCCACACCTGAAAAGGGACATCTACATAATCTTCGTATTGGTAATCAGCATCGGGTACCCCGGCGCCTTTTTTATCCACAGTAAAGCGGTGGGCCTTTTGGCTGACTCCCGGGCCTGTGATCACATGAACCGTATTAAAATCATCTATTCCTATCCGTGTTCCCAGCTCCAGTTTACCTTCGTTAAACGCCGCTCCAAAATTGACAAAGTTCCATATCGACCCGCTGCCGTTAAACACATCCACTTGCATGTTCTTGACAAACTCCTCGGTCAATGTTTCTCCAGCCGTCACTCTCCAAAGACTCACTCCACCAAAATAGACAACCTTCTTGTCGTAAGGATTCACCGCGATGGTGTTGTCGTAGTCACCCTGGCCTCCCAGCAAGTCAATTCTCACCGCATTGTTGTATCGCTGATCCACCAGCATCCATGACTCTCCTGCATCCGTACTCAGGTAAAGATCAAAATTGGCGCCTTTGGCATTGCCCACTACCGATGCGTACACCCAACTGGAATCTGTAGGCGCCACGGCCAGCTCTACCCGGCCCGCTACATTGTAAAACCCCTGCGTTTTCTTTTCCCAGGTTTCGCCACCATCGGTCGATTTTACAGCCCCCTGTTGCCATAGCGCTCCGAGGATGGTGTTCGGGTTCTCAGGATTAAAGATCAATTGAGAAACCCAGCTATCCGACTCATAGACCTCTTCCCATGAATCGCCGCCATCGGTCGATTTGAAAATGCTGGAGCGAAAGTCTTCTTCCCAAGGGCCTTGCGACGAGCATATCAACACAATATCGGGGTCATCAGGGTGGACTACTACGCGATTGATGTAGGAGAATTCCGTAGCGTTGGAAGTAGAGGTCAGGGGCTCCCAGGAGTCACCGCCATCGACAGATTTGTACACGCCATTCCCGATGATTCCCACAGAGCCGCCAATCACTTCACCGGTGCCTGCAAAAATAATCTGTGGGTTAGCCTGCGAAAAATCCATCGAAGTTATGGCCAGCGACGGCGCCTGCGGTGTTGTGTTTATCCAGCTTGCTCCGCCATCGGTCGTTTTCCATATACCTCCACCCACTGAGCCCACCAGCCAGGTGTTAAGCGCAGGGTCATCTGGCAAAACCAAAACCGACCTGGCCCGGCCGGGCGTGTTGGCAGGACCCCTCTCCACGAAATTCACCGCGCTTGTGCGGAGGTTTCGGGGGCGATTGCTACGCGCCTTTTGCAGCTCTTTCGTGTGGTAGTTTACCTGGTATCCGGGAGCAGCCTCACCCTCCCGCCGCCTGATACCCAGGTGGTAATAATTGTAGCTGTTGGGATTATCGAATTTTTGGACGCCTGCTGCCTGCCTCTCTCTTTTGCTTTTTGCTCTTGCGTCAAGCATTTCTTTCGTAGTGAGTGGCTTGTGTGCTTTTTTACTTGTCGGCACGGTGATGGACTGGTTGCGGCTCCACCACAGGGTTCCCAACACTAAAACTACTACTACGAGCAGTGCAGATAAATGGTATTTCTTCATTTTTGGTTATTATTTTCGGGTACGGCACGTCTCTGCTTGCTACCCAGGTCAATGAGATATTTTTCTGTTGCATTTTGGGGATCGTTCAAATACCCCAGTCCTTTTGTGACGAGGATCGTCTGAGTATCATGCCAGACTACCGACCCATTCCGCAGGTTGTCTTCATAGACCACCTGTCCCGAACTACTGTTTACTACACGGAATTCCGATTCACGGATGCCTTGCACGGCGGATGAACTTTTCTCACGCACGCAAAGGAGAAGAGTGCTATCGGCATTTGGCATGCAGGTGTAGCCACTGGCCTTCTCAGGAGGGCCATCTGGCTGAGTAGTCGCCGCAGGAGGCACACATGCTGCCACCGTCCACAGTATGGCAATACCTACCAGGAGACTGCACATCTTGTTATATTGTGTCATTGGCACAGATTGGCAAAGGGGAATTGTATTTTTTGTCAATTTTTCAAGGTCTCGGCGGCCAAGCATGGGTGGTCAATGAGGGTGTTTGGTTTCTGATACTACTGATTATTCAGGTATTTCACAAAAGCTTTTTTATCTTCTACTGTTCTTGTTTTCATTTTCAAGTCATCATCGATTATATCCGACAAGGCTGGGCAATCCAGCGACTTTGTGTGGTTTCCAAGTTTGCACAAAACACTTTTGTCTTTTACTATGTAATAGGTTTCACTGTTCACTATTTTTTCCCGTCGGTCACCCATATCGAGAGCCTGTACATA
>CAYUJK010000091.1:1651-10754 GCA_964444895.1 uncultured Roseivirgaceae bacterium | reverse complement strand
TGGGTAGAAATATTACTCCCAGGATGAGGTAGGGATAGAACGTAAGTATGCGCCAGAAGATACCTGTGATAAGGGAATAGTCGCCCAAAAACTGTTGAAAGAATATCGGGAAGAAATACTCTGCCGTGCCGCTACTTCCGGGAGTGGGAGACAGCAACATGGTGATCCATAAGATGACGTGCTTGCCGAATATGAGAATGTGCTGGGAGAGGTTCACCCCTACGAACGATGCTACGAGGCAGTTTACCATCAAATACCGGGCAGACCAGATGAATATGGTTGAAATCGATATTTTGAGCCAGTAGGATATTTTCTTGCCCTTCATCTGGTTGCTGGCCCACATGATCTCATTTCCGCGCTCATAGGCGGCATATCGCCAGCGGCGCATCAGCTTGTTGAATGTAAGCTTGATGAGTAGCCACTTGAACAGCCGGGGATTTACAAACAAGGCAAATGCCATGACGAGGGTATAGATGGTGATAAGGGCGTAGCTGGTGTAGAAAATAGCGTATATGCTTCGACCCAGCACTTCCTCGGTATTGACGTGTGGAAATATTTGGTTGCCCGCAAGGAGCAGCGCTATAGGAGCGACAATCACGAAAAAGAGATTGTCAAATACCGCCGTTAGCATCACATACGAGAGCGATTTCCCGAGATTTATGCCTTCTTTCCATAAGATAAAGACCGCCACGGCCGTACCCCCCACTACCGAAGGTGTGACAGCCGAAGCAAACTCCCACAGGATGATCACGTAAATGCTGCTCGTCCAGCTTAGGTTTTGGTCGGTTATGGTGCGGATCCGGTATACGTATCCCACGTCGCGGGCTAAGAGTACCAGGAAGGCGAGAATGATGGGGAAGGGCCTGGCTTCACGCGCCAGTATCAGCTTGGCGGTGTTGAAGTCGGGATCTGATAGCATCAGGTATACCACTATTCCTACGCCAATAATTACCGGTAACCAGACTTTATTGGGATTGAGTGTCTTGAAGATCTTTTTGGTATTGAGATCCATTTAGTTAACCAGTTCCTCCTGTAGTTTTTCGATCCAGAAATTGTTGTAACCTACACCCAGGTGCAAAGTGATGATGCGCAATTGTAACAACTCAAGGATGGCGAGAAAGTTAAATATCACGGCAATTTTAGTAGGATTAAAGTCGATAATGGATTCAAACGATAATTTCTTTTTGTCTGCCAACTTTTCCAGCAAAAATTCTTTTTGCTCGTCAATCGTAAACGGGTATTGCTCCACCGTGTGGGTAGGTTTGCTCTGCTCTATCTCGTAGCGCTGCATTACCTTTTGGAAGACTTTCAGCAGCTTGTACAAGTCCACGTTTTGCAGCTCGCTCTCTACGTTTACGGTTTCCGAAAGCTTCTTTATTTCTTTCAGCACATTCCCCCGCTTTTCCCTGAAAAGCTGCGATTCTTCCATTTGAGCCAGCTCTGCCAGTACCGACTTGTATTTTTTGTATTCCAGCAGGTGTTTTACCAGTTCTTCCCGTGGGTCTATTTCGTTTCCTTCCTCGTCGAGCTGTGGCCTTGGCAGCAGCATTTTGGCTTTTATTCGCATTAGCTTGGCCGCTACCAGGATAAACTCCGAGGCCACCTCAATGTTCATCTGCTCCATTTGGTGAATATAGGCGAGAAAGTCATTGGTGATCTTGGAAATGGGAATATCATAGATATCGAGTTCGTCGCGCTCGATGAAAAAGAGAAGCAGATCAAATGGCCCTTCGAAAAGCGGTAACTTAATTTCAAAACTCAATTCCGGCAATTTTATGTTGACAACTTGGAAGAATTTCCCGAGTCCCAAAGATATTATTTATTGTGAATTGAATAGGGCGGCTGGCAGAAAAAATATAACTTTGCATTCCTTGATTTTTGATTTTTCGCAAAAAATGTAGGGTTTTAAACAAATTTTTGAAGAGCTTGTTTATCTTTCACAACAATTTGATAGCAGGATGTTAATTAAAGCGGGGAAACTACTCTCAACCATTACCAACCCACAGGACATGAAGGCCCTAGATCAGAAGCAACTTGTGCAGCTTTGCTCTGAACTGCGGCAGTATATCATCGATAATGTGTCTATCTACGGCGGCCATTTCGGCGCCAGTCTGGGTGTGGTAGAGCTGACAGTGGCCCTGCACTACGTCTTCAATACTCCTGAAGACCTGCTGGTGTGGGATGTAGGGCATCAAGCATACGGCCACAAAATATTGACGGGTAGACGAGACCTCTTCCATACCAACAGACTCTACAATGGGCTGGCCGGATTCCCGAAGAGATCGGAAAGTGAATATGACACGTTTGGGGTGGGCCATTCCTCCACATCCATTTCTGCTGCCTTAGGCATGGCCGTGGCATCCACCTACAAAAACGAAAAAGACCGGCAGCACATAGCCGTTATCGGAGACGGCGCGCTTACCGGCGGAATGGCATTCGAAGCGATGAACCATGCGGGTGTTGCTAACACCAACCTGCTTATTATTCTCAATGACAATTGCATGTCCATAGATCCCAATGTGGGTGCGCTTAAAGATTATCTTACAGATATTACCACATCGCATACCTACAACAAGTTTAAAGACGAGGTGTGGAAAGCACTGGGCAAAATCAGCAAATTCGGCAAAAATGCCCAGGAAATAGCCAGTAAGGTAGAAACCAGCATTAAATCCTTGCTGCTGAAGCACAGCAACCTGTTTGAGTCGCTCAATCTGCGCTACTTCGGGCCTGTAGATGGCCATGATGTGGACCACATGGTGCACGTGCTCAAGGATCTGAAAAATATACCCGGGCCCAAAATCCTGCACTGCGTAACGACCAAAGGCAAGGGATTCCCTCTTGCCGAAAAAGACCAGACGGTATGGCATGCACCGGGAAAATTTGACAAGGTATCCGGGGTAATCCACGCAAAAACATTTGAAACACCGCAGCCTCCAAAATACCAGGACGTATTCGGGCACACGCTGGTAGAGCTGGCCAAAATGAATGAGAAGATCATGGGCATTACACCGGCTATGCCCTCAGGCTCTTCCATGAACATCATGATGAAAGAGCTACCCGATCGTGCCTTTGACGTGGGTATAGCGGAGCAGCATGCCGTTACCTTTTCTGCAGGACTGGCTACGAGAGGGCTTATCCCTTATTGCAATATCTATTCTACCTTCATGCAGCGGGCTTACGACCAGGTGATACACGATGTGTGCATTCAAAACCTGCCGGTGGTTTTCTGCCTTGACAGGGCCGGGCTTGTGGGTGCTGACGGCCCCACACATCACGGCAATTTTGATATCGCCTATATGCGATGCCTGCCCAATATGATTGTGAGCGCTCCGATGAATGAGCAAGAGCTGCGAAACCTCATGTACACCGCGCAACTGGGAGAAACCGGCCCCTTCAGTATCCGGTACCCGCGCGGCCAAGGCGTACTGCCCTACTGGCAAACGCCGTTTGAAAAAATTGAACCCGGAAAAGGGCGAAAACTCGTGGACGGGGAAGACCTGGCCATTCTAAGCATAGGCCATGTAGGCAACTCCGCCGTAAAGGCCATCGAAAAGCTCAACAAGAAAGGGATATATCCCGCCCTGTACGACATGCGATTTGTAAAGCCCCTGGATGAAGAGCTGCTGCACGAGGTTGCGGGCAAGTTTTCAAGGGTAATTACCATAGAAGACGGTTGCATTCAAGGCGGATTCGGAAGCGCCATACTGGAGTTTTTTGCCGATCATAATCATCAGGTCAACACGGTGAGGTTGGGTATTCCCGACAGGGTGATCGAACACGGTACACCCGAAGAGCTGCAAGCAGAATGTGGTTTTGACGTTAATGGTATTATAAAGGCGGTAGAGAAAATCCTCGAACCCGTTAGCTGAAGCACCTATGGCCCAGATTTACTTTAAAGAATATGGAAAAGGCGACCCTCTGGTCTTTTTACATGGCTTTTGCGAAACACATACCATCTGGGAAGAAATCGGAGAGACACTAGGCAAAAAATACCGCGTGCTGTGCCCGGACCTGCCCGGATTTGGCCGGAGTGCACAGTTGGCGCCATCCTTTGGCCTGGATGATGTGGCCGATGCCCTGGTGCAGTGGCTTCAGGGAATGGCCATCAGGCAGTGCATCGTTTTTGGCCATTCACTGGGTGGCTATATCACGCTTGCCCTCGCACGACGGCACCCACAATTTCTTCGCGGATTTTGCCTTCTCAACTCGACCGCCTATGCCGATAACGCAGAAAAAAAGGAGAACCGAAACAAGCTGATAGCCCACCTGCAACAGAACGGCCTGAGCACTTTTATTAAAACATTTGTTCCCTCCCTGTTTTACCCGCAACGAATAGGAGAATTTGAAAAACAGATCAACAGTATCACGGAGATCGGGCTGAAGCTTTCTGCTGAATCTGTAGCTGCTTACGCCGCGGCTATGCGCGACAGGCCAGACAGTGCTGACGTGCTGAAAGCGAATAAGGATAGAGTGCTGATAATAGCCGGCGTCAATGACCAAAACGTTCCGGCGGAGGTTTCACAGCGGATGAAAAGCCTGATTGACACCGACTCGTTTTACCTGCTTCCCGATTCCGCCCACATGAGTATGTATGAACAGCGGGACAAAGTGCTGGAAATAATTGGAGGTTTTGTAGAAAAATTGGGGAATTATTCGGCGGGAAGTTTAAATTAGCATAACCCTAACCTATAATCAATAGACTTTAATATTCTTTTATGAATGCGTTAATTATTATGGCAAAACGTGCGCTTTTGTTTTTTTTTATCCTTTCTGTATCGCTTGCCACAGCCCAGCAGAAATTCACACTTGAGGACGCTTTTCAAAAATATGCATTCTATCCGCGCGATGTGCATGGGATCAACTGGATGAACGATGGCAAATTTTACACATCGCTTGATACCGACGAAAACAAGGGAGAGAAGGTAATCGCCCGGTACAGCATTACGAGCGGAGAAAAAGTAGAAGAAATCCTCCGCAGCTCTACTCTTCGCACAAGCGACAAAGCTACCGGAGGCTTTGTCATTGACGACTATGCGTTCAATGCCGACGAAACCAAAATACTTCTCGCTTCCGAGGAGGAGAGCATTTACCGGCGTAGTACCAGGGCTTTCTACTATATCTATGACCTTACTACCAAAAAGCTGACTCCCATCAACTACCAACAAAAGCAAATGTATGCGTCGCTCTCTCCAAAAGGAGATAAGGTAGCCTATGTGGTAGAAAATAATCTTTTCATGAAGGACATTGTATCTGGAGAAGTGCAGCAGGTAACACACGATGGCGAACTCAATAAAATTATCAACGGGGCGGCTGACTGGGTGTACGAAGAGGAATTTTCGATGTCAAAAGCCTTTAAGTGGTCGCCTGATGGCGCTATGCTGGCCTACCTGAGATTCGACGAAAGCGAAGTGAAGGAATACAATATGCAGTTATGGGGCGAGCTATACCCCCTTGACTATCGGTTTAAGTACCCGAAAGCAGGAGAAAAAAACTCAATGGTGGCGATTTATGTGTATCATGTGGAAGACGGCAAAACAGTAAAAATAGATACCGGCGCCGAAACCGATATCTACCTGCCCAGGCTGTACTGGATACCGGTGGTCAACAGCGTTTCATTCATCAAGTTGAATCGCCTTCAAAATGAACTCGAACTTTACCACGCCAGCCCTATTACGGGTAAAGCCAACCTGGTACTGAAAGAAGTAAGCAACACGTTTGTAGATCTCAATTTCACCGATGACCTCACCTACCTGCCTGACGGCAAATCGTTTCTCAAAACCAGCGAAAAAACCGGATACAAACACATTTATCACTATGCTATTGATGGCAGTCTCCTGAGGCCCATTACCGAGGGTGAATGGGAGGTAGACCGGTTCTTTGGTGTGGACAGCAAAACAGGCAAACTGTACTTTACCTCTACCGAAGTATCACCTACGGAGCGGCATCTGTATTCCGTCAACCTCAGCGGAAAGGGGAAGAAAAAACTCACCAGTAAGCCTGGGATGAATGAAATCGAGTTTAACCCTGATTTTTCCTATTTTATCAAAAGAAGGTCTTCGATCAAAGAACCCTTGCAGGTGAGCCTGCACGATAGCTCAGGCAAACAGGTAAAGATGCTGGAAAACAACGAGCACGTAGTAAATGCAGCCAAGTATTTTGGTTTTGTGGAGAAGGAACTTTTTGAGTTTTCGGCTTCGGATGGTACCCAACTGAACGGCTACATGATGAAGCCCGGTGATTTTGATCCGGAAAAAAAATACCCCGTGCTGATGTTCGTATATGGTGGACCCGGAAAGCAAACAGTACTGAACGAGTGGGGATCAATGGACTACTGGTGGCATCAGTACCTGGTGCAGCACGGTTATATTGTCGTGAGCGTAGACAACCGTGGCACCGATGGCAAAGGTGTGGCATTTAAGCACAGTACCTATGGCAAAATGGGCAAACTGGAAGTGGAAGACCAGCTACGTGTGGCGCGGTACCTGGCAGAGCAAAAATACGTAGACCGAAAGCGGATGGGTATTTGGGGATGGAGCTACGGAGGTTATATGTCGTCGCTGGCGCTTTTCCTCGGCAATTCGGTGTTTAAAGCCGGCATAGCAGTAGCCCCGGTAGCCAACTGGCGGTTTTATGATACCATCTATACCGAAAGGTACCAGAATTTACCACAAAACAATCCTGGTGGGTATGACGAGTACTCGCCTATCAATCATGTGGACAAACTGAAGGGCAAATACCTGATCATACACGGCACCGGAGACGACAATGTACACATGCAAAACAGCGTGGAAATGATCAATGCGCTGATCAGGGAGGGCAAACAATTCGAGAGCTTCTTTTACCCTAACCGAAATCACGGTATATACGGAGGCAATACCCGGTATCATCTGTACACCCAGATGTCGAATTTTATTTTTGAAAACTTATAGGCAAAAGCGCAATATTCTTATTTTTGTTGTTTACAATTAATTGTATAAATTACGAAAAAAGTATATTTCACTTAAATTTGAATATATTTAACAAAATTACTTAACCATGAATGCATACTTGAACCTGGAAACATGGAACTACTACGGCAAGTTCATCTCTTATGGTCTTGCCGCTATTGCCCTTTGCATATTGCTGTATCATTGGGCAAAATTAGCTTCCGCCCGAGACCCGAAGAAGCGCTATGATTTAATCAACAGGCATGAGATAAATAATTTGTGGTATGCATCTTTATTTCTTTTGTTTGCAGTAGGCGTTTATGTAAACACTATCGTAACCGAAGGAGAAGCCATTTGGTTGGCAGTAAGAGTTTTTGTTACGCTCATGATGGGGTTGATTGTAGGAGTGATTATCTCTAACCTCTTGAAGTTCTACTACCCGTTTTATGTAGAAAAGCGATTGAAAAAACTTCGGTATCAGCCCAGGATTTCTCCAAAGTCTGGCAAGCCCATGAAGCTATTGAGCGAGGACGAGGAAGACGTTTACCTGGATGAGGGTATGCAGGCCGAAGAAAATGTTTTTTCTGTTGACTATGACGTGTGGATAGACGAAGAAACCGGCTACACCAAAATAGAAAAATACGCCGGGCATCTTATAGCTCTGCAGTGCCCTGAGTGCAACTACCAGACTTTGAAAGTGGTAAAAGAAGAAATTCTCGAGTCGCCTACAGAAACCGAAGAAGGAGAACTGATGAAATTTTACAAGTGTGACTACTGTGGCTACAAAGAGAGGAAGGCCTTCCGTATAGCCAGGTTGAGGCAGCCAAAAGGAGAAGAGTCCTCGGCTATCTGATTTGATAAAAAAATTCGCAAAAAGGCTTCTAAAACTGTCTGTTTTAGAAGCCTTTTTTTATATAATATTCTGCAATTGCTCCTTTATTTTTTCCAGCTCGTCTTTCATGCTCACTACCAGTTTTTGGATAGGTGCATAGTTAGCTTTGGAGCCCATGGTGTTGATTTCGCGGCCCATTTCCTGTGAGATAAAATTCAGCTTTTTTCCCTGCGATGTTTCGGCGTTGAGCACCTGCCTGAAATACTCAATGTGGCTCTTTAGCCGCACCTTTTCCTCACAAATGTCCAGCTTTTCGATGTAGTAGATGAGCTCTTGCTCAAAGCGGTTTTTATCTACTTCGCCATTTAGTTTCAGGTCGTCGAGCGATTTTTTCAAGCGTTCCTTTACTTCAGTGAGCCTGTTGGGGTCGTATTTCTCCACCTCATCGAGGTAGCGATCTATGTTGTCCAGGTATTGGAACAATTTGTTGGAAAGCTCTACGCCTTCATTTTTGCGAAAGAAATCGCATTTATCCACAGCCTCAACAATGGTTTTGCGGATTTCCTGCCAGTCTTTTTCCAGTATTTCGTTGTCTTGCTTTTGAATTTGAACATCAGGGTACGTCAGCGCCATTTTGAAAATATCATTTTCGCCGGCGCCTACTTCTACTGCCAGGTTTTTCAGTTGATTGTAATAGCTTTTAAAAAGGGCACTGTTGATCTCCACGGGCACAAAATCGTCGGTTAGCCGGGCGTATTCAATGGTGATGGAGATTTTGCCCCGTTCCAACCGTTCCGTAAGTAGGTTGCGGATTTCCGTCTCCTTTTCATTAAAAGGCTTGGGCAGCCTTATGGTAATGTCAGTAAATTTAGAATTCAACGTTCTGATTTCTACGGCTACACTCCTCTCGCCGTCGTCACGCCTGGCCTGGCCGTATCCTGTCATCGATTTGATCATACCTGGTATTTGTTAGTTTATACACCCAATAAACAAAAGGTTCAAGAGGGTAATTTACATATATCCCTTTTTATAATCGGAATTATTCGCCGGTTTTTGTGGGTTAATTCTATCTCGCGAGGCGTTGCCTTACAGCTTCGTACATTACTATCCCGGCCGAAACGGACACGTTCAGCGAATCTATTTCACCCTGAAGGGGAATTTTCGCCCGGCTGTCACTTAGTTTCAGCAGGGCAGGCTGTATTCCCAGATCCTCCGAGCCCATAACGATGGCCAGTGGCCCGGTGAGGTCTACCTCGTAAATAGAAGTTTCGGATTTTTCAGTGCTTGATACCACCTTGAGCCCGCTGTCTTTGAGAAATAAAATGGTTTTATAAAGGTCCTTTGC
>CAYUJK010000091.1:0-1551 GCA_964444895.1 uncultured Roseivirgaceae bacterium | reverse complement strand
ACGGCCTCCCGGATTGCCCTAAGACCAAATATCACATTGTCAGGAGAAGGTCTTCTTTGTCGCTGTTGTGTGTTCCTCAATTTTTTCCTGTCCTCCATAGTTCTACCGCCCTAAACCAGTGTTTGTCAAACTTGTTATCTCGTACCAGTGTATAATGATTGCCCGAAAATACGTTTTTTATTTTCACAAAAGTGAAGCGAAGCGCCGGCAAATTGATACTTTGGTTGTAAATCCATTCTTCGTAGTCGTCATGCCGTATTACTTTGGAAGGAGGTCCGTAGATAATATAGATCATCCCCATGTCGGTTTTCCACCCCTCTTTGTAGCCTGTGAAGAGAAAATTGGCTTCGGCTACGCCGTTATAAAAATTGCGGATCGTTTGGCGGGCGGAACTTTCGGAATCATTTTTTTCTATCCAAAACCGTTGAAAGGTACGGCGCAAATCCAGGCTACTTCGAAACTTATCCGACTCCTCCCGGGTAGAAATATACCTCAGGGGCTTTACTAAGTTTTCGTGCGAGCCCATCTTTGGGAACGGGGCTTCTTCTACTCTGAAGCCGATCCCTTTGAGCGAAGACGTGTCTCGTTGTATGAAATACAGGCCTGGCTTTGTGAAGGTCATCACCGAATCGGTAGTAAACGGTATCAGCTCTTTTACTTCCAATGAGCGGGACGAGCCTTTGTAGTCAACTACCATTGGTGGCACAGCTACGTCAAAATCGCTGTCATAGTAATACGCCCATAGTTGGTCGTCTTCGCCGTTTTTATGTTTCACTACCACGGGGTCCAGGATTTGGATAAAGTGCCCAAGGTGGGGTAGATCGGAATCGGCGTGATAAAGGACCAGCCCGTCGTCGCCATATTCCCGGTCCTCGCTGAGGTTTACGTCAAACAGGTATTCCTTGCCGGTCAGTTTGTTTCGCACCGAGATCTCCATCAGATCGGCGTTTTGGAGGTTGTTTACCTTGTACTTAAAATGGTAGTCGTACTCCGTATTTCCTATCAGGATATCGCCCGTTGGCAGGGTTTGGGTGGTGAGAGCTTCTCCAGATTTATAGTCTTTTTTAAAGGCCGCACTTATGCTATACACGCTGTCAAAAGGAGCTGAGAGAGGCATATTCAAAGAAATCGTAAAAAAGAGGTCGGCAATGCGATTTGGATTGCCTTCAAAGGATACGCGGTGATAAAACATGAACTCGCCGTTCGTATTGTAGCAGTAGTTCAAATTCAGTTCCTGAAATGGCGCCTGCGAATAAGCAGTAGAACTGGGAAATAACAAGAAAAGAAATACCCCCTGAATAAGCCGTTTTTTGCATGTATGCAAGGTGGATTCTTTGATAGATGTCATTGCGAAAAATTTGTTCAAAATACTAAAACATAAGACAATAGAGTGAACCAATATTTATTTTATTTACTTTACAACTGAAAAAATAGCAAATAAATTTTCCCGATGGCGATATATACTACCGAAATCACTTCTGATAGCATTGCTTCTGACAACCCAATTCATCAGCGATTGTTAAAGGCGTATTTTGCGGCTATTCCTTATGT
>CAYUJK010000090.1:0-10772 GCA_964444895.1 uncultured Roseivirgaceae bacterium | reverse complement strand
TTGGGGCCGGACTCATCCTGAATATCTTTCCCTTGATCAGCTCAACGCGCTCTTCAAAAGTCCATCTCAGGTAGTCGGCATAGGTGTATGTAACCGACATATCCAGGTCATTCACCTGGCTTATTTCTTCATCTTCTTCGTCTCGGATAGGATAGGGTTTCATCGTCAAAAGAAAATTCACACTTTCAAATATACGAACAAAAAACAAACAACATTTTCCCGTAATTATATAACATCCCTATCATAACAATCACCCAATTTTGTTTCGTTTATTACTCGTAAATAGGAAAAACATCCAAAACCCCTATATTTGAACTTATGTTAAAGCAGCTTTTCCATATTGCCTTGGCATTTTATCTACTGGCTATCACGGCGGGGGTTGCGATTAATAAACACTACTGCGGCGGCGAAGTGGTTTCATTTTCGGTATACCTGAAAGCCCACGGCTGCAGCGATATGGACGAAACCTGGGAAAAAAGCTGCTGCAAAGACGTGTCTACCTTTTTTCAACTGGATGACGATTTTACCAGCAAGTCAACATCAGAATTTATCTCTACCATCGATTTTCAATTCCTCATCCCGGAATACACCTTTCTTGCAAGCCTTTTCCTTCCGGAATCAATATATAAAAAACACATCCAGATAGCCTACTCCCCTCCGCCTATCATCTCTGATATTCAGGTGGAGGCCCAGTCTTTTCTTCTATAGATTTCTTTTCAAAGTGCAGCGCCCTTGTCCGCGAGGGTATTCCCGCAGCACACGGGAAATAGTTTTCCTATACACTTTAAAAAGAAATTGCCATGCTCAACAGCATCATAAAATTCTTTCTCGAAAATAAGCTGGTTACTGTATTGCTTCTCCTCGTATTGGTAGCCTGGGGCATTGTTACTGCCCCGTTCAACTGGGAAACGAGCTTCCTTCCGCGCGATCCGGTGCCCGTAGATGCCATCCCGGATATTGGCGAAAACCAGCAGATTGTCTTTACCGAATGGATGGGCCGCTCCCCCCAGGACGTGGAAGACCAGATCACCTATCCACTCACCACGGCATTGCTTGGACTACCCGGCGTAAAAAGCGTACGGAGTAGCTCGGCTTTCGGCTTTTCCAGCATTTACATCATTTTCAACGAAGACATAGAATTCTACTGGAGCCGTTCCCGCGTGTTGGAAAAACTCAACTCGCTTCCCGCAGGCCTGCTACCTCCGGATGTGCAGCCCAAACTGGGACCCGATGCTACTGCACTGGGCCAGGTGTATTGGTATACCTTGGAGGGGCGCGATAAAGAGGGGAATCCGGTCGGAGGATGGGATCTGCACGAACTGCGCACCATCCAGGATTACTATATCCGCTACGCGCTTACCGCGGTGGAAGGCGTGGCCGAAGTGGCTTCCGTAGGAGGTTATGTCAAAGAATACCAGGTAGATGTAGACCCTGCTGCACTAAAGGCACATGGCGTATCGCTCATGGATGTGATGCAGGCTGTTAAAAACAGTAACATCGATGTTGGAGCCAATACCATTGAGGTAAACCGGGTAGACTATTTTGTCAGGGGGTTGGGTTACGTGGAAGAGCTGGCCGACCTGGACAAGGCCGTGGTGAAAGTTAGTGACAATGTCCCCATCAGGGTACAGGACGTCGCGAAAGTGAACATCGGTCCCCAGCCCAGAAATATGAGCGGCATCCTGGATAAGTCGGGCGCAGAAGCTGTAGGAGGCGTAGTGATAGCCCGGTATGGCGACAATCCGCTTAAAATCATCGATGCCGTAAAGAAAGAAATCAACACTATTGCCGATGGTCTCCCATCCAAAACCCTGGAAGATGGCACCATTTCCAAAGTAACCATCGTGCCTTTCTACGACCGAACCGGCCTGATCGACGAGACGCTCGGCACGCTGTACGACGCCATAAGCCTCCAGATATTGATTACGATCATCGTGATCATCGTGATGGTGTATAACCTGCGGGCGTCTATACTGATCTCGGCACTTCTGCCACTGGCCGTGCTCATGTGCTTTATCTTCATGAAGTACGTGGGTGTAGATGCCAATATCGTGGCGCTTTCCGGGATCGCCATTGCCATTGGCACCATGGTAGATTTGGGCATTATTCTGAATGAAAATATTCTCAGACACCTGGAATCGGCCCCCGAAGGCCAATCCAAACTAAAAACAGTATATGAAGCCACCACCGAAGTAGCCACGGCCATCATCACAGCAGTGAGCACCACCATTGTGAGTTTTCTTCCTGTGTTTACTTTACAGGCAGCAGAAGGCAAGCTTTTCGGGCCACTGGCCTACACCAAAACCTTCGCCCTCGTTTCTGCCGTGATATTTACCCTGGTCATCATGCCAGCCTTTTCGCACTGGATATTTTCCATAAGAAAGAATGCCGAAAAAACAGGCCTCTACCTGAACTACATGTTGCTGATCGCAGGTCCAATCGTAGCATTCGCCGTGTGGGCATGGGCAGGTTGGGTTTTGTTTGGCTTTGGACTGGCAAACGTGCTGCTGCACTACTATCCCGAGCGACTGGGCAAATATCGAGACCTCATACGAGTAGGCGTAACCGTAATAGCAGTAGCCTGGCTGCTGGCTATCGAGTGGGCACCACTGGGCGCATCTAACAGCCTCTTCATCAACTTCCTGTTTATCGCCGCTGTGCTGGCTCTTATTTTGTGGGCTTTTTCCCTGTTTCTCAGGTTATATCCCAAAATACTTATGTGGTTGCTGGAGCACAATTCATTGTTTCTGACCCTCCCGGCAGTCGTCATTCTCTTAGGCCTCAATATTTGGATTGGCTTTGACAGGGTATTCGGATTTATCCCAAAAACCTTTGAAAAAATGGGCTGGAACATCCGGGCGACCTCCGCATGGTCGGCTGCAGCCCATGCTTTTCCGGGAATGGGCAAGGAGTTCATGCCTTCGCTCAGCGAGGGCTCATTTTTGCTGATGCCTACCTCAATGCCGCATTCCGGCGTGGAGGCCAACCGGGAAATTCTCCAAAAGCTGGACATGCTGGTAACGGCCATCCCCGAGGTGGAAACGGTAGTAGGCAAGGCCGGCAGGGCCGAAACAGCCATAGATCCGGCCCCCTTGTCGATGTTCGAAAACACCATCAACTACAAGAGCGAGTACGTCGCTGATGTCAATGGCGCCAAAAAGCGCTTTAAGGTAGACAAAGAAGGCAGGTACTTACTAAAGTTCAATGGAAATGTATTGCGATACGACCGGGAGCAAAACCTCATTACCGATGAAAAATGGGAGTTGACCGATATCCGGGAATCGACACAAATTTCAAAGAATATCCCGCTATTTCTCATAGAGGATAAACATGGCGAGTACTTCCGCCAATGGCGCGACCATATCAAAACGCCCGATGACATCTGGAATGAAATAGTAGCCGTAGTGAATATTCCTGGCGTAACCTCGGCGCCGAAGCTACAACCCATTGAAACCCGGCTGGTGATGCTCCAAACCGGAATGCGCGCGCCCATGGGCATCAAGGTATACGGGCCCGACTTGCAAACCATTGAGAAATTCGGCCTGCAATTGGAAAAATACCTGAAGGAAGTTCCTTCGGTGAAGAAAGAGGCCGTCTTCGCCGACCGCATCGTGGGAAAACCCTATCTCGAAATTGACATACACCGGGATAAAATTACCCGGTACGGACTCAATATTCGCGATGTACAAGACTACATAGAAACGGCTGTCGGCGGCATGCAGATCAGCACCACAGTAGAGGGGCGGGAGCGGTTTCCTATAAGGGTGCGTTATGCCAGGGAATATCGAGACGACCCTTCGTCTATTGAAAATATGCAGGTACCCACACCATTGGGAAACTACATTCCGCTGGGTCAACTGGCCGACATCACCTATAGGCCTGGTCCGGAGATGATTCGCGGCGAGAACAGCTTCCTGGTGGGCTATGTGTTGCTCGACAGAAAAAAAGAATATGCAGAAGTAACGGTGGTAGAAGAAGCTCAGCGCTACCTGCGCTCCAAGATAGAGTCAGGCGAACTCGTCGTTCCTGCCGGTGTCCGCTATCAGTTTTCCGGCAGTTACGAAAACCAGGTACGGGCGGAGAAGCGGCTGGCCATCGTAGTTCCGTTGTGTCTCTTGGTCATCTTCCTGATATTATATTTTCAGTTCAGGGCTGTATCCACCACTTTGTTTGTATTCTCGGGCATCGCCATGGCATTCTCTGGTGGATTCATTATGCTCTGGCTCTATGGTCAGAATTGGTTTATGGATTTTTCCATCGCGGACATCAACATGCGAGAGCTCTTTCAGATGAAAACCTATAACCTCAGCGTGGCGGTATGGGTAGGCTTCATCGCTCTTTTTGGCATCGCCACCGACGATGGCGTACTGGTAGCTACTTACCTAAAACAAAGTTTTAAAAAGCGGGCGCCGGAGACGGTAAAGGAAGTGCGCCAAGCAGTGCTGGCGGCGGGACAAAAACGCGTGCTCCCCGCCATGATGACCACCGCCACTACCTTGCTCGCATTGCTGCCGGTACTCACGTCATCGGGGCGCGGATCGGACATCATGATCCCCATGGCCATCCCATCTTTCGGAGGTATGATCATCGAAATCATCACCGTACTGCTGGTCCCTGTCCTGTACTGCTGGTGGCGGGAGAGGGAATTGAGAGGGAGTAGAGGCAGAAATTAATTGAAATTGATTGGGATTGATAGAGGCACACAGAGATTTTAGAAACCGATAGAAATTTATTGACAACCACATAAATACTAAAACAATGAATGAGACTCCTAAAAAACACATCCCTTTAAAAGATTTGGAAGTATATCAGTTAGCAAGAGACCTTTCTACAAAAGCACGGGACATCTATGAAAAAATGAGCTGGCAAAAACAAAAAATTATTGGCGACCAGTTTATCTCATCTATTGATTCCATCGGCGCAAATATAGCCGAAGGCTACGGCAGGTTTCATTTTCTGGATAAGATCAAATTTTACTACAACTCAAGAGCCAGTATGTTCGAAGGAGTTATTCACTGGATAGAGCTGCCGTTAGAAAGAAAACTCATTTCAGAAGAGGTTTTTCAAGACATGAGATCAATCTCTGAGAGGCTTTCCATTAAGCTTAACAATTTCATATCTACTACCTATAAAGCAAAAAAGAATAAGTCATGAAAGCATCTGCCATAAATTTCTATTTATTTCTAATAATTACTACAAATTTCATCGCCACGGAATCACTTTCCCAAGAAAAAAAGCTATCGCAATACCTCCACCACGCCGCCGAACACAACCCTGAACTAAAGGCGTACTTTACTGATTACCTGGCTGCATTGGAAAAGGTGCCGCAAGTAGGTGCTATGCCGGATCCTGAGCTGACCATGGGCTTTTTTATTCGACCGATGGAGCGCCTTATGGGCAATCAACAGGCCGATATCCAACTGATGCAGATGTTCCCTTGGTTTGGTACATTGAAAACTCAGAAAGACGAAGCGAGCAAATGGCCCTGGCGCAATACGAAGTATTTCGGGATGCCAAAAACAGCCTCTTCTATCAAGTCAAAGTCACCTGGTACGAACTTTATCTGCTCGAACAAGAAATCAGGATCACCGAAGAAAACCTGGATATCCTGAAACAATACGAGCGACTGGCACTCATTCGCTTTCAAAACACCAACACCGGCCGGGAGGCTGGTTCTTCCAATATGCCCGGACAGCCGGCCATGAACAAAAATTCTTCATCTACCACACCTATGGACGGTGGCGGCTCCGCGATGAGCGATGTGCTGCGAGCAAAAATCGAAATCAAGGCGCTGGAAAACACGCTTGCCCTTTTAAAAGACTCGCGCCTGCCCTTGCAGGCACAGTTCAATCAACTGCTGAACCGCGACTATAACCACAAAATCACCATACAAGATACCATAGCCGAAACCCCGATGACTTCGGAGCAGATGGCCTGGCTGGACAGTATCGCCCTGAATAATCCTATGCTAAAAATGCTGGACGCCGAAGAAGAAGCGTATGAAGCGCAAAAGAAAATGGCCCGGCTGGAAGGCAGACCCATGCTGGGTGCAGGTGTTAACTACATGCCCTTCCGTCCGCGTACGGAAAATGGCATGCCCATGGGCGGCAATGACATGGTCATGCCCATGGTTAGGCTTTCTATCCCCATCTACCGAAAAAAATACAATGCACTACATAAAGAAGCGGAACTGAAGCAGCAGGCTGTTCACTTGCGCCGGCAACATACCGTAAACGAATTAAAAACCCGTTGGTCAACCGCCAAGCGCAATTTGGACGACGCAAACAGGAGGGCTACACTATACCGGGAACAAACCAACCTGACCAGGCAAACACTTAACCTCTTGATGAACAGCTACTCCACAAACGGACGCGATTTTGAGGAAGTGCTGCGAACACAACAACAACTACTCGACTACCAACTCCAACTGGTTACGGCTATCGTAGATCAGCATACTGCGGTCGCAATGCTGGATATGCTGGCAGCAACGGAGTTGGATTGAGGGAGATTGGAAATTGGATATTGATAGAAATTAGGGTGGATAGGTCAGACGAAGAGAAGCGGAGTCAGACCGGCTACCGAGAAACAAAGTAACTGTAAAATAGATGGAAGACCGAAGGACAGCTTTTCAGAATTCGATCTCTATTCTTTGATATTAAAAAGCAAACAAATGAATAAGCTATTAAAAAACAAAAAGATTCTCCTCGTCATCATCCTGACACTGGTGCTCGGAGGAGTCATTGGTTGGCTAGTAAAACCTTCACCGGGCCAACAGAAAAATGACGTTTCTACCCACCAGCACGAGGAGTCTTCCGGGGAAAGCTGGACCTGTTCTATGCATCCCCAGATCAGGCAGGCAGAACCTGGAAAATGTCCTATCTGTGGAATGGACCTTATTCCCGCATCGTCCAAACGCACGGGAGCTGATCCCATGAAATATGAAATGACTCCCGAGGCAGTAGCCATGGCCAATGTCCACACATCGCGCACTACAGGCATTTCGCCTGAGGGTGAGCTGTTCCTCACAGGGAAAGTGAAAGCCGACGAACGCCAGCTGGCCTCTGTTTCCGCTAAGTTCCCCGGTCGCATAGAAAAGCTCTTTGTAAGCTTTACAGGCCAGGTGGTACGTAAGGGAGAAAAGCTGGCCGCCGTTTATTCTCCAGAGCTGGCGACAGCGCAAAAGGAACTTTTGGAAGCCGCTTCGACGAAAACCACCTACCCGGAACTCTACCAAGCAGCCAGGGGAAAACTGAGGCTTTGGAAACTGACTGAAAACCAAATTGATGCACTCGAAAATTCAGAAACCGTTCAGGACCAGTTCGATGTGCTGTCTGACAAGAGCGGGGTGGTTACTAAACGCAACATCGCGGTGGGCGACTATGTAGGTACGGGCTCTGTTCTATTTGAAGTAGTAGACCTCAGTCGGGTATGGGTCATGATTGATGCGTATGAGTCTGACCTGCCCTTTGTGAAAGTTGGTGATGAAGTCAGCTTTACCGCGGCGGGAATCCCCGGCCAGAACTTCACCGCCAAAGTCACTTACATCGACCCGGTGATCAACCCCGAAACCCGGGCTGCCTCGGTGCGTGCAGAAGCCCACAACCGAAACGGCGAGCTGAAGCCAGAAATGTTCATCAATGCCCGCATCCGAACCACATTGGGAAAAGGTCAGTCGTCTCTGGCTATTCCCCGCACCGCTTTGTTATGGACGGGCAAGCGCTCAATCGTGTATGTGAAAGTTCCTGGTGCAGAATTCCCCACCTTCGAAATGCGTGAAATTACGATTGGCCCGCGCATGGGTGAGATGTGGCTGGTGGAGGCAGGGCTGGAAGCTGGAGAAGAAATCGTGACCAACGGCGTATTTGCGGTTGACGCCGCCGCACAGCTATCGGGAAATTACAACATGATGAAGCGCCCGGAAGTCAAAACCAGGGAAACGCCCAAAGCCTTCCGAAAGCAGATCACCACGGTAGCTGATGCCTATTTTGAAGTCAAAAATGCACTAGTAAATTCTCAGCCAGAAGAAGCACAAACTGCCTCAAAAGCATTGGAAGGCGCGCGGGCGGAAGTGGACATGCACCTGTTGAAAGGAGAAACACACGACCACTGGATGGTCTTGCATGAGCACCTTAGAGGTGCAACGAAAATGATACGAAGTGCCACTAACCTGGAATCTCAACGCCAGCATTTTTCCACACTTTCGGCAGCAATCCTGGAAATGACGGAGTCCTATGGGCTGGAAAAGGAGAAAGTGTATAAGGATTTCTGCCCTATGGCGTTTGATGACAAGGGGGCGTATTGGCTGAGCGAAACAGAAGACATTCGGAACCCATACTTTGGCGATGCGATGATGAGTTGCGGTGAAGTGCAGGAAACCTATCGCAAAGGACAGCAAGTGTATAAGAAAGAAGACGCCGCCTCTCAGCCTCAAGCCACAAGTACACATAACCATTAGTAATTACAAAATCAGACTTTATGACAACTAACAGATTGAAAAGTATTTATGACCTGGGCCAAAGTATATGGCTTGATTTCCTCGACCGGGAGATTATGGACACCGGTGATTTACAGAAACTGATTGATGAAGACGGTATAAAGGGGCTCACCTCTAATCCTGCCATCTTTGAAAAAGCAATCAGCAATAGCTCTGCGTACGATGAAGACATTGCCATGCTTGCAAAACAAAAAGGAAACAACGAGGAGATTTTTTACAGCCTGGCAATAAAAGACATACAGCGAGCTGCAGATATTTTCGCCCCGGTTTACGAAAAATCCAACGGCGCCGATGGTTTCGTGAGTCTCGAAGTTTCTCCGCTTTTGGCCCGCGATACCGAAGGAACAATAAAACAGGCAAAGGAGCTGTGGAAAGCCGTTAACCGCAAAAATGCCATGATCAAAATTCCCGGCACGGCAGAAGGCCTTCCTGCTATTCGCCAATGTATCAAAGAAGGGATCAATGTTAACATAACCCTCCTGTTTGGCCTACCTCAGTACAAAGCAGTAGCCGAAGCTTACCTTTCGGGTCTGGAAGAAAGGATCAAATCTGATCAACCCGTCGACCATATAGCGTCCGTAGCCAGCTTCTTTCTCAGCCGTATTGATGTGATGGTGGATCCCCTGTTAGAGGAAAAAGGATTGAAAACACTCCAGGGACAAGTGGCCATCGCCTCTGCAAAAAAAGCTTACCAAATGTACCGGGAAGTAGTTGCCAGCAGTCGCTTTAAAAAATTAGAAGAAAAAGGCGCCAACCGACAACGGCTGCTTTGGGCCAGCACCAGCAGTAAAAATCCCTCATACAGCGACGTCAAGTATGTTGAGCCTTTAATAGGGAAAGAAACCGTCAATACCATTCCTATGGAGACATTGGAAGCTTTCCGGGATCACGGAAAGGCCGCAAATCGACTGGAAGACGACCTGGACAAAGCCACGCAAGTACTTGCACAGCTGAAACAAAATAGAATCAATATGGATGAAATCACCCAAAAACTGGAAGACGAGGGTATCGATAAATTCATCAAACCTTACGACAAACTCTTAAGCGAAATTGAAAAGCAAAAAAATTCTACAAAAAAGTAGAAGTAAGGCGACACCATAAGTCTACAATGTAATTCGGCGTTTACCTGAGCCCATCAAATATTGGCCGGACATGTTACCAAAATCATATAACCCAAAGCTAAAATTGTATAAAGCCCTGCGGCGGTAGTACTCGTATCTTCACAATACCTAATTGGTTACAAATGAAAATGAAAATGATACACACCTATCAAATCACAGGGATGACTTGCAGCGGATGCCAGTCGCTCGTAGAGGAATCGCTAAGCCAGGTAAAAGGCGTTAAAAAAGCCTCTGTAAATCTGAAAAAAGCGGAAGCTGTAATAGAAATGGAGCATCACATTCCGGTAGAGAACTTTCAGAATGCTCTCAGGAACAGCCACTACAGTATTGCCTTACCGGGAAACGGCGCCGACGCTCATGCTCACCACTCGCATAAAAACGATCACCACAAACCAGAGAAAGGATCGGGGATATACTATTGCCCCATGCATTGTGAAGGAGAAAAAACATACGACAAACCCGGAGATTGTCCGGTGTGCGGAATGCACCTTGTAGAGCAACCGGCAGCAAAAAAAGCAACTCAATACACCTGCCCCATGCATCCCGAAGTGGTGAAAGATGAGCCGGGATCCTGCCCTATCTGCGGCATGGACCTGGTGCCAATGGAGGCAGAGGTAGAGGAAGAAGACAAGAACTACCAAACGCTGGCCAAAAAATTCAAAATTGCAGTAGCATTCACCCTACCCATCTTCGTGATAGCCATGTCGGAAATGATTCCCGGCAATCCCCTGCACGACTGGATGGAAGTGAAATACTGGAACTGGGTGCAATTGGCGCTTTCGGTCCCCGTGGTATTCTATGCCACATGGATGTTTTTTACCCGGGCCTGGCGCTCTATCGTCACATGGAACCTGAATATGTTCACGCTGATCGGCATTGGCGCCGGCGTGGCCTGGTTATTTAGCGTGGCAGGGCTGGTATTTCCTGACTTTTTCCCTGAGCAATTTAAATCACACGGCAATGCTGTACATGTTTATTTTGAGGCGGCCACCGTCATCTTGACATTGGTGCTCCTGGGACAATTGCTGGAAGCCCGTGCCCACGGAAAAACCAACAGCGCCATCAAAGAGCTGCTGAAACTGGCACCCAACAAGGCGACAAAGATTATTGATGGAAAAGAAACGATAGTAGCGATAGATGACATAGAAGCCGGCGAC
>CAYUJK010000089.1:9471-10985 GCA_964444895.1 uncultured Roseivirgaceae bacterium | reverse complement strand
GACAATAGCTAATAATAAAATTACTCTAAGTGCTTTCATAATAAATAGTTTAGTTAAAATTAGTCTATAAATATGGGCTTTCCTGATTAGTCTGGCAAATTGAAGTATGCTTTCACCTCCTCATAATTATCAAAGTCAACCGGCGCTGCTATTCTGCCCGAAGCGGCTACTCCACCGGGAACCAGCACATACCTTATTCTGTTGCCGTTGGCTGCCGAAAACTCTGACGCCACGAGATCCCCAGAATATTTCCTTATTTCTACCCACAATTTCGTAGCGCCCCTGATCAGAAACGTACGCGCAATAGTCGGTGTGCCCGTTGCTACATTGTTGGTCACCCAAGGCAATGGAAACGTAGAGCCGTTATTGGTTTTCCAGTACATATAGATCAGTCCTCTGTCCCACATGTTCATATTCAACTCAGGAACGTCGATAATCATTCGCTTAAAGGTAGCCCCATCAGAATCATTCCAAACGGGTTGGAGCCATGCTGAATAAATAACGTTCGCAGCTCCCGTAGCGCCTTGCGGTCCCTGGGGGCCCTGTGGGCCTTCAGGTCCTTCTGGCCCCTCTTCTCCTTGCGGCCCCTGCAAACCCTGCTCTCCCTGCTCTCCTTTTGGGCCTTGCGGGCCCGGTTCGCCATCCTGGCTACAGGCAGCTATCATTAAAAAAAATACGAATGCTAAATAGTTTGTCTTAAACAGTCTTGTCTTCATAATTAAGGGGTTTTATTTGATGATGAAATGAAAAGTCTTTACGGCCTTTTGCTTGTGATAAATTGTTACTTCATATACTCCTTTTTCAAGGTTGTCAACATTGATCCTGATCTTTGTTGATAGAAATTTTCCCAGTGAACCTTCATACGTGTTCCTGATATGTTTCATTTACTCCCGATCACCTGTTTATCAAGATGACCCCACAAAACTATGCTGATGAAAGGCACAAGGCAGATACGTTTGTAACCGATGCTGTAAGAATTGTAACATGAGAAATATGTAGAAAAGGATTGAAAAGCGAATTCTGTAGTATTAGCCCTTATTTTGAGTTTCGGCATTTCGGATATACTCAGAGGGTGTGCAATGATAGAAAGCTTTGAAGCATTTAGCAAAATAGGAGGGGTTATTGAACCCGGACAAATAACCCACTTCGGAAGTATTGATGCCGGGCGTAAGCAGTAGATTAGCGGCCAGTTGAAGCCGTTGGTGGCGAATAAAATGATTGGTGGAAAGGCCAGTAAGGGCCTTCAGCTTGCGGTGCAGTTGCATACGGCTCATACCCATTTCCATTGAAAATGCCTCGGCCGTAAACTCGCTCTCTGTAAGTCTTTTGTCCAGCACTTCACTGATCTTCGCCAGGAACTTCTCATCGACCGGGGTCACCGCCACGTCTTTAGGCTTAAGTATCAACTCCTGGCTGTAACGTTCGTGGAGTTTTCTCCTTGTCGCTATCAGCTTTTCAATTCGCACGTTCAGAATCTCGGTGCTAAATGGCTTGGTGATGTAGTCGTCAGCGCC
>CAYUJK010000089.1:6379-9371 GCA_964444895.1 uncultured Roseivirgaceae bacterium | reverse complement strand
GTTGATAAAAGCGATCGAATATCTTGCTGATTTCCTCTTCGGATAACCCTGGGCCGGAATTCTTACAAGCAATAATAATGGCGGCGCCTGTGTTTTGGACGCTGAAATGGACGCTTCCAAATACCGGGGTGTATTTAATGGCATTGGAAAGCAGATTGGTAGCAATCTTCTGAACCACGTCTCTGTCGGCCCATATCTCTCCAAATGGCTTCTGTATTTCTACGGTGTATCGGATGTCTTTTTGCGAGGCAGCATACTCAAAAGACGACGTAATCGTATGCAGCAATGGCAGAATGTCCCCCTTTTCTATTTTCAGCCGATACCCGCCCGAGTCGATCCTCGACAAATCAAGTAGCTGATCTACCAACTGGAGTAGTCTTCTGGCATTCCTGCTGATCATTTCCATTTCCGATCGTTCCTGCTCGCTAAGTTCAGAACGCTGCAGCCTATGCTCCACAGGACCCGCAATGAGTGTAAGGGGTGTGCGAAACTCATGTGAAATATTCGCAAAAAAATGTGATTTAAGTGTGTCCAGTTCCTTGAGTTTTCTGGCGGCTTTCCGGTTGGCAGCATAGAGAAAGTAGAGCAATAAGATCACGACCAGCGCCCCTAATATTCCTGTAAGGAAAATATTTCGTTGACGGTTCTTCTCTTCCTCCTTTAACTGATTTTGTGCTTCCAGCAGTTGGATTTGTTGTTGCTTTTGTTCGTTCTGATATTTGGCCTCCACCTCTACTATATCCTGAGAACTTTTCATCCGGTTCAACGAGTCGGAAAGCTCCTGGTACTTCTGGTGGGTAAGATAGGCCTGCTGAAAATGTCCAAACCGGTAGTACAACTCCGCTAACGATTTTACCGCCGCTGAATGCGCATTGACGCTCCCACGCTTTTCAGCAAGTTCTATAGCTTTGGCAATAGCTGTTTCGGCCTTTCCGAAGTCATTCATCGCTGCATACACTTCACCTATTTTGCGATAGGCCGTTGACATGGGCATCAGAAAATTTGTCTGCTCAAGGGTTTCGATCGCCTTTTTTAGGTGCCCGAGTGCCCGCCCATAGTCTTTAGAGCAGTGGTAAGCTTCCCCCAAGTAGCTGTGGATTTCTCCTACTTTCTGTTGATCATTATTTTCCTCGAAATAAGGCAGAGAGGACAAGAAGTACTCTGCTGCTTTTTCACAGTTATTTTTCTCCAATTCGTAATTCCCAAGTCGCAGCGCCACTGTGCCCACTCCGTATGCATCGTCGATCTGATGGTAGATGTCCAGCGCCTTCAGAAGATAGTCGTGCCAAAACTTCTCGTTGTCCAGCACATGGTATAGTATTGCAATATTCTGTAGCAGGTCGCCCCGTTCCATGCTTACGTGGTCCCTGATCAGCGAGTCGGATTTGAGGTAATTTTTCAGGCTTTCGTAATAATTTTCCTGATTGTAATAAAGTATGCCGAGCCCCTTATGCGCATTGGCGATACTCCGCAAATTTCCGGTTAAGTATGCCAATTCCTGACTCCTTATGAAGCTCCTTTCCGCCTCTTCAAAGTCTTCTTTTGCCATGTGTGCGGAGCCAAGCCAGTAGTAAGTAAAGCACCGCTGATGATTGAATGTGGAGCGATCAGAAAGCGATATGGCCTGGTTAAATTCGGCGATGGCGCTGTCGTATTCCGCATTCAGGTAGTGAAGGTACCCAAAAATGTTGCGGGCTTCCCATCTCCCCGCAGTGAGGTTTGCTGTACGGGCAATTTTCAAGATATCCACGCCACATTTCCGGGCTTTATCTCTATCCGAGTACGAATACCAGTAGGCAAGGTCTTTGAGAATGGGTATTTTCAGGGTGTCGTGTGTGGCATTTTCCAAATCAGACAGTAAATCGTCGACGCTGGAGCTATCCTGTGCCGGCAAAATTAGCGGAGCAAATACAAAAAATAGAAATGTTACCCTCATAGCTATAAAAACCGGATTCAATTTAGGTAAAAAAAGGGTTAAGGAGAAGGATTTTCGAGACGGCCAATTTATGTCAAACATCCGGCCTCTGCATATAGCCTAAAAACGGAGCGTAAACTCCGCCCCCTCATTTACCTTTGACTTTACGCTTATACTGCCTTTATGCTGCCGCATGATCTGCCTGGACAAACTCAGTCCAATTCCCGATCCTTTCTTTTTGGTAGTAAAAAAGGGAATAAAAATTTTGCTTTGGGCTTCTTCGTCGATGCCCGCTCCGTTGTCTTTGATTACAATCACGGCCCTGCTTTTTTCGTCTTGAAAGGCCAGCATTTCGATCTGCCTGCTGTCCCTTTCTTCCACAGCCTGAATAGCATTTTTTATAAGGTTGATCAGCACCTGCTGTATCAGCTCGGGATCAATGTTGGCAGTGAGGTTTTCGGGGTTTACGTCGTAGTTAAAGTCGATTTTTTCTTTCTCAATATCGCTTTTCATGAGCATCCATATCTGGTCAAAGAGATCGGTGATCTCCACCAGCTCAAATTTCGGCTGGGGCGTATGTGTAAGGCTGCGAAAATCACTCACAAAGCGAATCAGCCCTTCGCTCCGCCTTTGTATAGTTTGAAGCGCCAGGTGAATGTCTTCGAGATCCTCTTTGTTGATTTCACATTTGTCTTTGGAGTGATCTATCCTGTTGATTACGTCTGCCTCCACCGTTGTGGCCAGGGACGAAATCGGCGTTACTGAATTCATGATTTCGTGGGTAAGCACCCTCACCAACTTCTGCCAGGCCTCCATCTCGTTTTCTTCCAGCTCCGACTGAATATTTTGGAGCGAGATCAACTTGAAATGTTCATTGACCAACGACAGCTCTATGGCATAGACAGACAACTGCCGGATATCACCGTTAAAATCGATTTTGATAAGGTCGCGTCCACCAGTTTTCAACTTTTTGAACGTGTCTACCAATACCTGGCTTATGTTGCTCAGTTCGTCTATATTTTTGAGTGACTCTACCTTCAGCAGTCGCTTTGCGGCAATATTCATAATCTGGATCTC
>CAYUJK010000089.1:1578-6279 GCA_964444895.1 uncultured Roseivirgaceae bacterium | reverse complement strand
GCAAAGACCTGCACAAAAGCCAGCACCAGAAATAAGATAATGGTGAGGGAAAATGCTCCGTTGTAAGAAAGGTGAAACAGCAGCAGCAGGGTGAGCGCTATGGCCGCCACCCTGATAATGATCTGCGTTTTTATTTTGCTATAGTCCATGTTTCTCCAGTCGCCTGTAGAGTGAAGCCCGTGTCAAGCCGAGTTCCTTAGCTGCTTTGGAGATATTCCCCTGATGCCTACTCACTGCCTTTTGGATAATGTTTTTCTCTATGTCGTCCAGGTTAAAACTATCTGCGGGGATATCGCTATCCTGGCTTCCGCTCATCAAAAAGAAAAAGTCGTCGGGTGTGAGGGTGTCATTGTCGCTCATGATGATGGCACGCTCAATGGCATGCTGCAGCTCCCGGATATTTCCCGGCCAACGGTATTTTTGTAAGCGTTTGAGAGCATTGGAAGAAATGGTGCGGATAGCCTTTCGGTATTTCTGGCTGTATACTTTCACAAAATGCTCGGCGAGTAGCGGTATGTCTTCCTGCCGGTCGCGCAGAGGGGGCAAGTGGATTTCCACTGTATTGATGCGATACAGCAAGTCTTGCCTAAACTTACTTTCCTTCACCATTTCGTAGATGGGCATATTAGTGGCACAAATCAGCCGGATATCAATTGCGACCGGCTTATTGGAGCCAATTCGGGTTACTTCCCTGTTCTGTAGTACTGTAAGCAACTTGGACTGTAGCGGAAGGCTTAAGTTTCCTATTTCGTCCAGAAACAGCGAGCCGCTGTTGGCTGCTTCGAACCGCCCCGCGCGGTCTTCCTTGGCATCGGTGAAAGATCCCTTTTTGTGCCCGAAAAGCTCGCTCTCGAACAGTGTCTCGGTAATGGCTCCCATGTCTACCCCTATGAACACATTATCTTTTCTCAGCGACTTCTGATGGAGCGCCCGCGCTACCAGTTCCTTTCCTGTACCGTTTTCACCCAATATCAAGACGTTAGCATCCGTAGTAGCCACTTTGTCGATGATGGCAAATACTTCCCTTATTTCCCGGCTATTACCTATGATATTTTTGAAGGGTTGATCGCTGTCTTCCTGAAGTTGCTTTTTGGCGATCTTCAGCTTGTCCATTTCCTTGTAAGACTGCTTTAATTTCAAGGCCGCGGATATGGTAGCAATAAGCTTTTCGTTCTGCCAGGGCTTCAGCACAAAGTCGGTAGCGCCTTCTTTCAGTGCCTTCACAGCCATTTCCACATCTCCAAATGCCGTAATCATGATCACCACTGCTGAGGGGTCTTTTTCCATGATCTGCCCCAGCCAATAAAAACCTTCCTTACCGCTGGTAGTATCCTGGCTAAAGTTCATGTCCAGCAAAATCACGTCATAACTGTCGTTATTCAGCAGAAACGGTATCTTATTTGGGTTTTTTTCAATAATCACCTCATGCGCGTGTTTCTTCAAAAGCATCTTTGCCGCCAACAACACATCCTCATCATCATCGATGATCAAAATCTTTCCTATTTCCTTATCCACCATAAAAATTTGAGTTTAAAAAAACGTACTACTCTTTATTAAGCTATAATACTGCCAACAGCGATATCTATTCAAAATCGAACAATCGCGCTTTCCGAATGTACATCATAGCACACTACATCGTCCGATTGCGGACACAATTTATGGATTTTATTCATGAGGCTTTATGTTTTAGCGAAGAATTTACCCCACGGGAGGAAAGTTTGAATTCATTTTCAAAAAAATTCATTCTGGCGTGTATAAGTCAGACTGTTTTTAAAAAAAATTCAAATTAATGGCGGCACTTCAAAAAGAATTTCATAAATTGTTCTGTTGTTTTTGTGGATTTTATCATTTATCCAAACCGTAAAAAGTTTTTGACCAAAAAAAGCCTCCTGATTTCCAACAGGGGGCTTTTTCATTTTGGCAAGGAGTATAGCTGCAGGGAATTCCCTGTGAGCACATACAGACGCTCTTCTCCGTAAATGACATACTTACTATCACCCACAGCAGGAAGAGGTGCGGGATCCCTGCTTTCCTGAAATGAATAGAGGTTCAGAAACACCAGTTGACCATCGCGAATATAGTAAAGCTCGTTGCCCGAAAACCGCACCCAATCCACTGCCGGAAGTGTTTTTTCGAAGAGGAAATTTCCCAGGTTATCAAAAACATAGGTAGCGCCCGCCTTGTCTACAATGTATATCCGATTCTGGTATTCTCTGAAAACTGCTATCTCGCTAAGTGGCTTTTTCAGAATCATATCCAGAGGCCTTCGCATCTCCACCTGCAGATTCTGATAGTCGTATTTGTACAAACTCATGGAAGGTTGATCAATCACCCACAGTTTATTATCAAAAGAAAGTGCTGCTGCCAATGCAAAGCGTATTTCGGGAGAGTTAATGGTATAGTTTGCAGGAGCGTCTAAAAAGCGATTCACCAGTGTAAACTCCTGAATATCTTTATAAAAAATCAATATGCGCAAGCCCATCCACGCGTCTATCTGGCCAATTCGCGAGGGTCTTGAGGGAGAATAAACCAGTGGCTCATTGTTAAGCAGAGCGCTGTACTTGTAGAGGTTCCCCTTATTATCCGCGACATAAACGCTTCCTGATTTATCGGAAGTCAGTAGGTCAGGTGTGGATATTTCAACCGAAGCTTGTAAGCTGAACTCTTGCGCACACAACTGTCCGGCGATCAAAACCCCAAAAACGAGGCTACAAATCGCTAAACTCCTTGAGTGCAAACTCCTTCCCATCAAATACACCATAGGTACTGTAATTGATCCACTCCCCCAAGTTAACATAAATCGCAGAGTCTCCCACGTTCATGGTCATGGGTAAATGCCGGTGGCCAAAAATATAGTAGTCAGCCGGATCGATCATTTCCCGGGCTAGACAATATTGGTAGATCATTTCTTTGTCCCCCAGGTGCATCCGGTCCTTATCATTGTAGAGCCGGCTGTTTGAAGACCAGGACTGCGCCACCCAAAAAGAGAAATTCGGATGTACTCGCGTGAATAGCCATTGCGCCCACTTGCTTCTGAAAATTGCCCGCAAGAACTTATAGGTGTGATCTCCCGGCCCCAGCCCGTCACCGTGTCCAATTAAAAATCTCTTGTCGTTGACGTGAAGGCCAAGGGTATCATCTAAAATTTTGACACCAATTTCCTTTGGGAGATAATCTTTCATCCACATGTCGTGGTTTCCTTTGAAAAAAGTCACGGGAATACCCGCGTCTGTGAACTCTGCGATTTTTGCCAATAGTCGCACGTAACCTTTGGGCGCCAGGTAATTATACTCGTACCAGAAATCAAACACATCGCCCAATACGAACAACTCCTGGGCATCATCTTTAATGGTATCCAGCCATCGTACCAGCCGCAGTTCGCGCTCCCTGCTGGCGGTGGCATTTGGGGCTCCCAAGTGGAAATCAGAGGCAAAATACACTTTGAAGCCTTCTTTCAGTTCAATGTGCTTTTCAGGTGTAGATTGCGAGAGATTTGACATTAGGCTGTGTACATAAGATACGTCGTGCAAAACAGTGGATGCCTAATAGGCCCTCACCTCGGAGCGTTGGTTCTGACATTTTACTTTTTTAGCACAACAAAAAACTACTTTGCCTCCTCTGTTTTTTTGGGCTTATTATTGGGTGTCTTAGCTTTTACCTCGGTATTCTTTTTGCTGGCTTTTGCCACCGGCTTGTCATCTTCCTTTGCAGCAGGCGCAGCTTTCTTGGCGGGCTCAGCAATCTCTTCTTTAGATGACTCCCCATTGGTAAAGGCCTCATACGTCGTGGGCTTTGCAAAGGGCCGCTTGCCTATCAAGCGTTCAAGATCGCTCTGGAAAATGATTTCTTTCTTCAACAATTCGTTTGCAAGTATTTCCAATTCTCCTTTTTTCTTACTCAATAATTCCTTTGACCGCTTATACTGCTTTTCAATCAACTCTCTCACTTCATGATCGATGGTCTGCGCCGTTGCGTCGGAGTACGGCTTTGTAAAACTGTAGTCCGACTGCTTGGAATCGTAATAGGATATGTTTCCGATTTTATCATTCATGCCGTACACCGTGACGATGCTGTAAGCCATTTTAGTTACCCTTTCCAAGTCACTAAGAGCACCTGTAGAAACTTTTCCGAAAATGATTTGCTCAGCGGCGCGACCACCAAGTGTCATACACATTTCATCGAGCAGTTGCTCGGTCTGATAGAGAAATTGCTCTTTTGGTAAATATTGCGCATAACCGAGTGCAGCTACTCCTCTGGGTACTATGCTCACCTTAACCAAAGGATCGGCATGTTCTAAAAACCAGCCGCATACGGCATGACCAGCCTCGTGGAAGGCCACTATTTTCTTCTCCTCCGGTGAAATAATTTTATTTTTCTTTTCCAGGCCTCCAATTACCCTATCTATGGCATCGTGAAAATCGGACATGTCTACCGCTTTCTTGTTCTTTCTGGCAGCAATCAATGCGGCTTCGTTGCACACATTGGCGATTTCCGCTCCCGCAAAACCCGGAGTTGAAGCCGACAGCTTTTTGGGGTCTACCGATTCGTCAAGCTTCAATGGCTTGATGTGCACTTTAAAAATTGCCTCTCGGCCTACTATGTCGGGTTTATCTACGCTGATTTGTCTGTCAAAACGGCCGGGTCTTAACAGCGCCGCATCCAACACATCCGGACGGTTACTGGCGGCAAGGATAATGACGC
>CAYUJK010000089.1:0-1478 GCA_964444895.1 uncultured Roseivirgaceae bacterium | reverse complement strand
AACAGCGCCGCATCCAACACATCCGGACGGTTACTGGCGGCAAGGATAATGACGCCGGAATCTGTAGAGAAACCGTCCATTTCCACCAGCAGCGAGTTTAGTGTGTTTTCGCGTTCATCATTCGAACCGGGCATCTGTCCTTTGCCCCTGGATCGGCCTATGGCATCGATCTCATCGATAAACACGATACAAGGGGCTTTTTCTTTCGCTTGCTTAAAAAGGTCTCTAACCCTGGCAGCACCCACGCCCACAAACATTTCCACAAAATCGGAACCTGAAAGCGAGAAAAAAGGCACTTCTGCCTCTCCGGCGACGGCCTTAGCCAACAAGGTCTTTCCGGTGCCGGGAGGGCCTACAAGCAGGGCGCCCTTCGGTATTTTACCTCCCAGTTTCGTGAACTTGGTAGGGTCTTTCAAAAACTCCACAATTTCTTTAACTTCTTCTTTGGCTTCATCGAGGCCAGCAACGTCTTCGAAGGTGATCTTTACCTTATTTTCGGCATCAAACAAGGCGGCCCTTGATTTGCCGATATTGAAAATCTGTCCTCCCGGCCCAGCTCCGCCCGTCATCCTACGCATCAACATCCAGAAAATCACCAGAATCACAATCAGAAAACCCCAATTGAGGAAAATGGTAGTAAAGCTGGGTCTTTCTTCTACCTTATAGGGTGGTGGTGTGCCGCCGGAAGCTCTCAGTTCTTCACTCAGCTCTCCCAATTTCACATTCTCAAATGCTCCCGGGTCTGATATTTTTACAAAAAAATGGGGGTTCTTTGAAAATGACCAAACATCCTGCTCTTCGTTGATATTAGAGTACTTACCACTATTCAGCGCTTCCTCCGTGAGCCATATTTCTACAATCTTCTGGTTGGATACTATTGTAATGTTTTTTATGTCCCCAGACTTGTAAGTCGCCTCAAACTCGTAGTTATTTATCTCTTTTGCCGATCCGCCATCTTGCAGCCAGAAAAAAGATAAAAAGAGCAGCACTAACGAGATGATGATCCAAACCTGATAATTAGGCTTTGGGTTTGGCTTCGGTATCATCTTTCTCTTATTTCTGGAGTTGGGAGTATTTTTAATATTTTGATTTTCGGACATCCTGTTTACTATTTAACCTTTCAATCAACTTCTAAATTTTCACTTTACACAAACGATTACTGGATTTCTTTGAACACGGCGTCGCCCCACAAGTCTTCCAATGCATAGAACTCGCGGATCTCCCTTTTGAAAATATGGACCACGACATCCACATAGTCCAGCAAAACCCATTCCTTGTTTTGCCTGCCCTCCCGATTCCAGGGATCCTGCCTGCAATTCAAAAAGACTTCTTTTTCTACGGATTCAGCGATTGCATCTACTTGAGTATCAGAGCCCCCTGAGCATATTACGAAATAATCTGCAACGGCATTTTTTATCTTCTTCAAATCGAGTATTACAATGTCCGTCCCTTTTTTTTCTTGTATTCCTTTTACGGTA
>CAYUJK010000088.1:2237-11223 GCA_964444895.1 uncultured Roseivirgaceae bacterium | reverse complement strand
TCTGCCTTCTTCCGTCATAGATAAGCATTTTGGTTTTATCAATACTCTTTCTCAAAACAGGATTTTTTATGGACGAGTCAGTGAGCAAATCAACCCTTCGGTTGAAAAACTCCTCAAATTTATTCCACAAGGACATAAGCTTCTCTCCACGCTCAATTGGGTCAATTTCATCTACTTCTACCAACAGGTCAATGTCACTTGAGTTTTCATTAAAACGATCTGTAATGGCAGATCCAAAAGCATAAAGTGCTTTTACATTGTGCAGTTGACACAATCTCAAAAATTCTTCGCCACGACTATGTACTTCCTGTATTAAGTTCATATTTCGAAAATAGTGATTTATCTAATGATAAACGCCAGGTTTACCTGCTTTTTAGCCCGGCGCAGCATCAAGCGCCTTTTCCAGCAGCCCCAATATTCCTCTTCAACCCCTCCCATTTTGTCCTCTTTATCGCAGAGTTTTTAAAAACTTTATTGAAGACTTCTTTGGTCAATTCTTGCCAGTCTTTTTTGCGGAAAGTTTTAAGGTCATCATTGGGGAAAAACTGCTCCTCACGGGTAGGTTTGGAAAAGCGGTTCCAGGGGCACACGTCCTGGCAGATGTCGCAGCCGAAAATCCAGCCTTCCATTTTGCCATGAAATTCAGAGGGTATTTCATCTTTTAATTCAATGGTGAGGTAGGAAATGCACTTTGAGGCATCCAGTACGCCGCGGTCAAGAATGGCGTCCGTGGGGCAGGCGTCAATGCATTTGGTGCAGGTGCCGCAGTAGTCCTTTACCGGGCCGTCGGGCGTCAGTTCCAGGTCGGTGATCAGCTCGGCGAGGAAGAAAAAGCTGCCGCTGGTTTTATTTAACAAAAGGGAGTTTTTGCCCAGCCAGCCCAATCCGCTTCGGGCGGCCCACTGCCGCTCCATTACCGGGGCGGAGTCCACAAATACCCGTCCGTTGATCTCGCCGATTTCTTCCCTCAATTCTTCCAGGAGCATCCGGAGCTTCTCTTTGATCACGAAATGGTAGTCTTTTCCGTAAGCGTATTTGGCAATTTGGTAGTTGTTGCGGTGCGGAATTTGTTCTTCGGGGTAGTAGTTGTACATCAGCGAGACAACCGACTTTGCGCCGGGCACGAGCAGTGTAGGGTCCAGCCGCTTGTCGAAGTGGTTGGCCATGTAGCCCATCTCACCATGATACCCCTGCTTCAGCCAGTTTTCCAGCCTGGGGGCCTCTTCTTCCAGAAACTCCGCTTTGGCCACCCCACAAAAATCAAAACCATGTTCGCGGGCTTTCTGCTTGACCAGGGCGGTGTGCTTGTATGGAAGGGAGGGTTTCATCAATCAAACAACCTCCCGGTCCTGCCCGGCATGGGGATTTTCAAATGCTTGTAGGCCAGTTCAGTGGTCTCCCGGCCTCTTGATGTTCTTTTAATGTACCCCTCCTGGATCAGGAAAGGCTCATAGACTTCCTCAATGGTTTCGGCCTCCTCGCCGCAGGCTGTGGCGATGGTAGAAATACCTACAGGACCACCCTTGAACTTCTCAATGATGGTGAGCAAGATGCGGTTATCCATATCATCGAGGCCGTTTTCATCTACATCAAGTGCTTTGAGGGCTATTTGGGCGATGTCCTTGGTGATCACGCCGGTGCCTTTTATTTCGGCAAAATCACGCGTTCTCCGCAGCAGGTTATTGGCGATTCGCGGCGTGCCACGACTCCTTCGGGAAATTTCATGGGCCGCATCATCTTCAATGGGTGTATTTAAAATACCCGCCGAACGGATAATAATTTGTTTCAAAACTTCCGAAGTATAATATTCCAGGCGTGCGTTGATGCCAAACCTGGCCCTGAGCGGCGAGGTGAGCAGTCCCGCACGGGTAGTAGCGCCCACCAAAGTAAACGGACTCAGGGAAATCTGCACCGAGCGAGCATTGGGCCCGGTATCGAGCATGATGTCGATTTTGTAATCTTCCATAGCGGAGTACAGGTATTCCTCCACTACGGGGTTCAGTCGGTGGATCTCATCGATGAAGAGCACATCGCCCTCATTGAGGTTGGTGAGCAGCCCCGCCAGGTCCCCCGGCTTGTCGAGCACAGGACCTGAAGATATTTTGAGGCTGGAGTTCAGTTCATTGGAGATGATATGCGAAAGGGTGGTTTTGCCCAGACCCGGAGGGCCATGCAGCAATACGTGATCGAGGGGCTCGCCCCGTTTTTTGGCAGCCATCACGAACACTTTCAGGTTTTCCAGTATTTTGTCCTGCCCAGCAAAATCGCCGAAGCTCAAAGGCCGCAATGCCTTTTCCACCTCGCGTTCCGCAGGGCTCAGGTGTTCCTCATCCGGCCGTAGGTAATCTTCTCTCATGTTCTTTTTCGTCCATCCAGCTTGTCGACTAATACCATTACAAGCCAACAAATTTGTTCATTTTTATTGAGAGTATAAATAGAAAAAATGAACCACTTTTCCCGACGAAAGAAATCATTACCCAAGAGTCAAAAAAAACGAACCTGTAAAACTGCCCCCTATACCCCCAATTCATTAACTTGCGCCTCAATTTTATGGCTATGGACAAAAAACGTTTGCGGCAGGCGCTCTATCCCCTTGTTTTGGTACTACTGGTATTCGTCGTGTGGAAATACCGGCAATCGAATGCGGAGGAACCCATCGACACAAAAACTACACATCAGGTAGTAAAAATAGAAGGGGTCACCATGGGCGTAGTCAACTACAACATTACCTACCTGCATCCCGAAGGTCTGAACCTGAAGCATGCCATAGACTCTCTTTTAAAAGTATGGAACATGTCGATGTCCACCTACATTCCCGATTCGGAGATTTCCCGCTTTAACCGCGAGGTGTGCTTCACCTTCCAAAGCCCTTATTTTCTTCCCGTACTTGAGAAAAGCAAAGAAGTATTTGAAAGCACAGGTGGCGCATTTGACCCTACCGTGGGGCCACTGGTAAATGCCTGGGGCTTTGGACCCGAAAAGGCCATGAATCCAGACGATGCCAAAATAGACTCTTTGTTGCGGCTCGTGGGCTTTGACAAGCTGGAGTTTTCCGAAGAAAAAGTATGCAAAAAGACTACGGGGCTACAGCTTGACTTCAGCGCTATTGCTAAGGGGTATGCCGTGGATGTGGTGGCCGATTTCATCCAATCGCATGGGATCGACAACCTGATGGTGGAAATTGGCGGCGAAGCAGTGTGCCGGGGGCAGAACCCCGCCGGAGTAACCTGGCGCATGGGCATTGAAAGCCCCGCTGTAAACATCGAAGAGCGAAAGCTTTTTGCCATCGTAAACCTGGAAAACCGGGCCATAGCCACCTCGGGCAATTACCGGAACTATTACATGAAGGGCGATAAAATGTATTCGCACACCATAGACCCCACCACAGGCCACCCAGTGCAACGAAACATCCTGAGCGCTTCGGTGATCGCGGGGGACTGCATGACGGCAGACGCGTACGCCACGGCCTTCATGGTGCTGGGCATGGATGGAACCAAAAAGATACTGGAGAAGGTTAAGGACGTAGAAGCATTTTTGATCTACACGGATGAGGATGGGGCCCTGGCCTACTACATTACTCCAGGCCTTGAAAAGAGCATCGAGGTACCAGAGGGAAAGTAAAAGAGGAGATAGGAAGTTGGAGGTTGAAGGCTATAAACTTGAATTTGATGGAAATTGGTAGATATTTGTTGAAATTATGAAACCTTGAGGCGCCTTTTTACGGGCAAATTGCTTTTCATCATTCAACTGCTGCAGCATTTTATGACTTTGTACATCATTATTGTATTTTTATCGGCACTGATCCCCGGTCTTTACATTATCCGAAAGCCGGGCTACAACAGTAAAAATCTTCACTATTGGCTGGTATTTGCCGGCGCCTACATTTTTTCGATTACGATAGTTCATCTCATCCCTGAGCTGTTTGCAAACACGCAAAACCCGAAGTACCTGGCACTCTTTATATTGTTTGGGTTTTTCATGCAGATATTTATTGATTTTCTCACTTCAGGAATAGAGCATGGTCACGCCCATCATCACCACACGAAAACGCCCGTATTTTCATTGATGATCGGCCTCACTATTCACGCCTTTATGGACGGCACTATTCTCGTGCATTCTCATGAAAGTGTGAGTGACCACCTGCATGGCATAGGCTTGCTGCTGGGCATCGTGGTACACAAAATACCCGCGGCCATCGTGCTAACGACAGTGCTGGCCTTTACCATCACCAGCAAAAAGAAGTTGTTGACTTTGCTGTTAATCTTTAGCGTGGCCACACCTGTAGGTTTGGTGATTACGCAATTGATGCAGGGAAAGGAAGTCTTCCAAACCGAAGTATTTAATTATATTTTCGCGGTGGTGAGCGGTAATTTCCTACATATTTCTACCACTATTTATTTCGAGTCGAGCCCTCAGCACCGTTTTGATAAAAAGCGCGTGGTGTATGCCCTGGCAGGAGCCGCCCTGGCGGTGTTAATTGATGTGTGGCATTGACAAGGCAATGTTAACCTTTCCATCGGCAAATTTTGGTCATCCTACAAAAATTCAAAATTCCTCAAGGCCTTGTGTCGACTGCTCAGCGTAGGCCATCTTAATAACTTTTTTTCGAGCTTCCAACTCACATCTTTCCAAAAACAAAAGGGCTTTCAAACGTGATGGTTTAAAAGCCCTTTTGCTTGTGTGCATTGCTGTCCGAATTTACCTGACAGCCACCTTAAAGCATTGATCGAGTATAGAGCCGTAAAGGTGTCCGAACTGGTTGTAACACCAATCTTTCAGCTCCCTAATTTCAACAGGCATTAATAGTTTGAAAGCTTTCCTCAGTTCCTTTTCAAACAATTCGCGATCGAAACTCACCTTGGAAAGCACTTCTTTAACATACTTTAGCATAGCTGTTAAAACGTTAGGGTTAAACTTAGAATTATTTCTTGAGGTGGTTTTCATAAGCGGACAATCAAATTACGATTTATTTATTTCAATTCAAAGTAATCTGATAACTTTGAACGCTTAAAATACCAACGGTTAAAACTGCGTTACATTTTTTCAGAAACGGAAAATTATATGATTAGGTTAGCATGTTTTTTAGGGTTTAGCTTAGGTATTCTATGGCAAGGGTTCTGCCAACAGACTTCCATAAAACTGGGACCTGATGAAGTAGCGCTGAACCAATATTTTACCATCACTGTAGAAGTGCAGAACGACCGCATCCGGTCTTACGAGGGCTTCCCGGAAATCAGAGGTTTTGAGAAAGCCGGCATTTCATCGTCGTCATCAATGAACGTCATCAATGGGCAGGTAACCTCCACGCAAAGCGTAACGCAAAACTATGTGCCCACCGCCGAGGGCGTCTTTACGGTGCCGCCATTTACCCTCACGGTGAATGGTGAAGAAGTCAAATCGCCCGGAAAAAAAGTGAAGGTAGGCCCGGCTGCTGAAGCCCAGCGACGGTATGATCCTTTCTCTTACGATCCCTTTGAAGATTTCTTTGGCAAGCGAAAGCCACAGGAATTCATTGAAGTAAGAGACGACGCCTTTCTGGCACTTACGGTGGACAAAGAAGAAGTGTATGTGGGTGAAGGCTTTACCGCTACACTGGCCTTTTATGTAACGGACGAAAACCGGGCAGAGCTGGCCTTCTACGATGCCCCGAAGCAAATAGCAGAAATACTGAAGGAAATAAAGCCCAAAAACTGCTGGGAAGAAAATTTCAATATCGACCGGATCGATGGAGAGCGCATTATGTTGAACAATAAAATGTGTACCCAATACAAAATATACCAGGGTACATTTTACCCCTTCAACGACGACCCCATTGAGTTTCCGTCCGTAGGCCTCAAAATGGTGAAATACCTACGTGCGAAAGACCCTTCGTTTTTTTCGTCAAACAGAAAAGAAGATTTCAAAACCTACCATTCGCAGGCTAAAAAAGTAAAAGTTAAACCACTTCCACCCCATCCACTGCGGGAAAATGTAGCCGTAGGCAGGTTCACCTTTTCCGAAAATATTTCTACGGAAGAAGTGAATACCGGCGAAAGCTTCAATTACAATTTCACCGTAATAGGCGAGGGAAATATTTCGGCAGTCAATGCCCCTGCCATTAGGAAAACTGACAATTTCGACTTTTACTCGCCAAATATTCAGCAAAGGGTGAGCCGCAGCAGCAACAAGGTGAGAGGCTCCAAGTCATTCGACTATTACGCCATCCCAAATGAGCCTGGTGAACACAAGCTCGGAGACTATGTGCAATGGGTCTTTTTCGATCCATCCCAGGCTAAATATGACACCTTGAAATCAGAGCTTTCATTAAAAGTAACGGGAGAAAGCAAGAAAAACGAATTTATATCTTCCACCGACCTGGGTTCTTTTTACGACCTGATCGACATAGAAGAAAATACACTGTCAAACAAAAAATGGGACGCTACCCTGAAACTGATCACCAACATTTTGCTCCTGGCCTTGTTGATCGTTTCAGTATTTTTCATCTTTAAAAAATAATGAGAAACAGTTTCGGCAATTTATTCAGAATAACCACTTTCGGCGAATCGCACGGCAGGGCCATTGGCGTTGTCATCGATGGATGTCCGGCAGGCCTGGTAATCGACGAGGAATTTATTCAAAGTGAACTGGACCGGCGCAAACCCGGCCAGTCAAAGATCACAACACAGCGCAAAGAGGCCGACAAGTTCGAAATTGTCTCGGGCATATTTGAGGGAAAAGCTACCGGCACGCCGCTCACTCTCCTCATCTGGAACGAAGACCAGCGCAGCAAAGACTATTCGCACATCGCTGAAAAATTCCGACCATCGCACGCCGACTATACTTACCAGGAAAAGTATGGCATACGCGACTATCGGGGAGGGGGACGAAGCTCGGCCCGCGAAACTGCAGCCAGGGTAGCCGCCGGCGCCGTCGCCAAACTCTACCTTAACCAGTTAGGCGTCACCATCTCTGCTTTTGTTTCGCAGGTAGGACCGCTAAAGCTCGAAAAAAACTACAAGAGTTTAGACTTCTCCAAAACTGAAGAAAACATTGTGCGGTGCCCCGACGCCGAAATGGCGGAGAAAATGATCGCACTCATTGATGACACCCGCAAAAAACAAGATACCATTGGTGGCGTGGTGAGCTGCGTCATCAAAAACACCCCCGTAGGACTCGGCGAGCCCGTGTTTGACAAGCTACACGCCGAGCTGGGCAAGGCCATGCTGGGCATCAACGCTGTGAAAGGCTTTGAATACGGAAGCGGCTTTGATGGCGTAGCGCTCTACGGCTCACAGCACAACGACCCTTTTGAAATAAACAATGGAAAGGTGACTACAACTTCCAATCATTCCGGCGGCGTACAGGGAGGTATTTCCAATGGTGAGGACATCTACTTCCGCGTGGCCTTCAAGCCGGTAGCTACCATTATGAAAGACCAGGAAAGTGTCGATATTCATAAAGAAAAGACAACAGTATCAGGCAAAGGAAGGCACGACCCCTGTGTGGTGCCACGGGCCGTTCCTATTGTAGAAGCCATGGCCGCACTCGTTATCCTTGACCTCCTGCTCATCAATAAGACCGTAAAAATGTGATGCGCAGACTGCCCCTACATACCAAAATCATCTTAGGGCTGGTACTGGGGCTGGTCTTTGGGTTTGTTTGCATTTACACAGGCCTCCCCAATACCATCGTAACGTACTATATCAAACCTGTGGGCACGATTTTCGTGAACGCGCTGAAGCTGATCGCCATGCCCCTTATCCTGGCTTCGCTGATCATCGGCGTCACCAACCTGGGCGACGTTTCCAAGCTTTCCAAGCTGGGTCTGAGGACGATCGCCATTTACATGGGCACTACCGTCATAGCCATTACCATTGGATTGGGGCTGGTAAATGTTTTCAAACCCGGAAAAGTCATTACGGAAGAAACGCGAGAGGAACTGATGATCCTTTTTGGCTCAGAAGCCGAGGCCAAAACGCTTACCGCCGCTAAGGTAAAAGAACAAGGCCCGCTGGAACCGCTTATCAACATCGTGCCTGACAATTTTTTCTCAGCCGCTTCAGACAACGGCAACATGCTGCAAGTGGTCTTTTTTGCGCTGATTTTTGGAATAGCCCTGCTACAAATCCCCGCAGCCCGCGCCGAGCCCGTCAAGAAATTTTTTGAAGGACTCAACGATGTGATCCTCAAACTCATCGATTACATCATGATGATGGCGCCTTACGGGGTGTTTGCGTTGATGGCCTCCCTGATCGTAGAGCTGGCCGGCGAAAACCCCTCCAAAGCCGTGGAAATACTGGGTGCGCTGCTCTACTATGGCGTGGTAGTAGTGCTTGGCCTGGCCGCAATGATATTCATTGTTTATCCCTCCATATTGAGGGGCTTTACAAAATTCAACTACAAAAGCTTTTACACCGGCATTCGCGATGCGCAACTCCTCGGCTTCAGCACCAGCAGCAGCAGCGCTACCCTACCCGTAACCATGGAATGTGTAGAGAAAAACCTGGCCGTGCCGGAAAAGATCAGTAGCTTTGTGCTGCCATTAGGGGCTACCATCAACATGGACGGCACCAGCCTTTACCAGGGTGTAGCGGCCGTGTTTATCGCGCAGGCTTTGGGCATGGACTTGTCGCTGACAAGCCAGCTGATGATCGTATTCACAGCTACCTTGGCCTCTATTGGCTCCGCAGGCGTACCGGGCGCAGGCATGGTAATGCTGGTCATTGTGTTGGAAGCCGTAGGTATACCAGCCGCCGGTCTGGCACTCATCATCGCGCCGGACAGGATACTGGATATGTGCCGCACGGTTGTGAATATCACCGGCGACTCTATGGTGGCCGCTGTAGTAGCTACTACCGAGGGCAAACAATTGGACATATAATGCGTTTTTAGATGAGTGAATCAATACAAAGAGGGCGAAACTTTTCCAACGTCCCATTCCAAACTTCTAACTTCCAGATAACATGAGCGAACAGAGAACAGTAAACATCTATATCGAATCTAACCC
>CAYUJK010000088.1:0-2137 GCA_964444895.1 uncultured Roseivirgaceae bacterium | reverse complement strand
GAAATTTCCGGCTCCGCCGCCGCCGGAGGCTCTGATATTGACGAAAGAATAAAAAGCGTGTTGGATGAATACATAAAACCCGCGGTAGAAATGGACGGGGGTGCCATTCAGTATCACTCATTTAATGACGGTGTGGTGAAGCTGCTGCTACAGGGCGCGTGCAGCGGATGCCCATCTTCTACCATCACCCTGAAAGCTGGGATCGAAAACCTACTGAAGAGCATGATCCCTGAGGTGAAAGTAGTGGAGGCAGAAGGAGTGTAAGACTGCTCCTTTTTCCTCATATTGTTTTCAGGCAAACATCAGCTTACCCTTTGGGGTTGGAATTTTTCTTTCTATTCTCGGCAAAATATTTCAAGATTATTATCTTCGTTCCTGTTATGCAAAACCAGGACTCAACCAACACACTTTTTCAACTTGCCGCTTCTTTTGTACACCATACCGGCAGGCACTTGTTTCTAACGGGAAAAGCGGGTACAGGAAAGACTACTTTTCTACGACACATTAAAGACACCACCTCGAAAAAAGCCGTGATAGTAGCCCCCACGGGGGTGGCTGCCATCAATGCCGGAGGTGTTACTATTCACTCTTTTTTTCAGTTGCCTATCGGTACATTCGTTCCGGATAACAAGCGAACGTACGGCGTAGATTCTTCCCGGGCATTTTATGACAAAATCTCGCTCTTCGAGACCCTGCGCCTCAACACCAACAAACGCAAACTGATTCAAGACCTCGACCTGCTGGTCATCGACGAGGTATCGATGGTGCGGGCCGATATGATGGATGCTATCGACTCCTTGCTAAGGCGTTTTCGCCGGCGCCCAGGTGAGCCCTTCGGAGGCGTGCAGGTGCTGCTCATCGGCGACCTGTACCAGCTGCCGCCCGTTATTCAAAACGAAGAGTGGGAAGTGCTGCAACAGTACTACAAAAGCCCTTTTTTCTTTGATTCGAAGGTGATTGCCGAGGCGCCTCCAATTTTTATCGAACTCAAAAAAATATACCGGCAGAGTGAAGGAAAATTTATCCATTTGCTAAACCAGGTGCGCAATAACTGTGTCACCCCGGCGGATCTGGACTGGCTAAATGAACGCTACAATCCGTCATTTCAGTCCGCGAAAAACGAAAGCTACATTACCCTCACCTCGCACAACTACAAGGCTGACGCCATCAACAACCAGGAGCTGGCCCGGCTACCAGGAAAACCTTTTCAATTCGAAGCAGAAGTAAAGGGCGAATTCAATGAACGGGCATTCCCCGCTGATGAAGTGCTCCTGCTCAAAGAAGGAGCCCAGATCATGTTTATCAAAAATGACAAAGGCGAAGACCGTCGCTACTTCAATGGAAAAATCGGAGTGGTGAGCCGCATAGAAGACCGGAAAATACACATAAAATTTCCAAACGAACACCGGGAGCTGGAGTTGGAACCGGAGGAATGGCGAAACATCCGCTATTCGTACAATGAAGAACAGAAGCGTATTGACGAAGAAGTACTGGGTTCTTTTCATCAATATCCTATTCGCCTGGCCTGGGCCATCACGATCCACAAAAGCCAGGGACTGACCTTCGAAAAAGCCATTATTGATGCGGGAAGCTCCTTTGCCTCCGGGCAGGTGTACGTAGCGCTAAGCCGGCTCACCTCCATCGAAGGGTTAGTGCTGAACTCCCGGATCACCCCGGCCAGCATCTTATGCGATGATGAGATCATTGATTTTATGCATCAGCAGCAGGACGAAACTGCACTGACTGATTTGCTACAAACTGAGCAAAAGAATTTTATCTTGCGCACCCTGGCCAATAGTTTTGGATGGGATGACCTCATCACTTCCTTCCGGGACCACCTCGACGAGTTTGAAAGTAAAACTTCCACTCGCCAGTCCGATCAAATTATTCTGAAAGAAATCGTCAGCGATGCCCGCAGTTGGATGCGCCTTTTACACGAGCAAAAAGAGGTAGCCGAGAAATTTGGCAACACATTACAGCAGCTCATTGCCGGTGGTGAAACCCAGTACGCCAGGCTACTCGAACGCACGCAAGCGGCTTGCGATTATTTTTCCAAGCGCCTGAAGGAAGATTTGACCGATGCTATCAATGCCCACGGGGAATCGATCCTGAAAAAGAAAAAAACCAAGAAATACCA
>CAYUJK010000087.1:7841-11226 GCA_964444895.1 uncultured Roseivirgaceae bacterium | reverse complement strand
CCAATGTGATCAATGCGCTGGACTTTTCTAACGATGGCCAATACCTTGCCAGCGGCAGCGACGACGGAACGGTAGTGCTTTGGAAGATTGAGGAGAATAGTAAGCTGATGAGAATAGGGTCGGTAAGTTTGGGCTCGCGGGTGAGCAGCTTATCCTTCGCGCCTAACACGATGAACCTGGCCGTGGCTTTTGACCAGCGGGAAGTAAAATTGTTTAATTTTGCCGCCGCCCAAGTAGGCAGGGTGGGCTATCCAAACACCACCTTGACAAAACACAAAGGCCGGGTAAAGGCCGTGAAACACTCTCCCGACGGACGTTATATCGCTTCCTGCGACGATAATAAAACCGTGATCCTGTGGTCCGCACAGGGCGAATTCATTAACCAGATTGATCACTTCGATCATGAGGTGAATGCGCTCACTTTTTCGCACGACGGCAAAGTGCTGGTGACCCTCAATGACGTAGACGGATCAGGCAACAGCTTTTCTATCCCTGATTGTAACAGGTTTACAACCTTTAACGGACACAACAATTCCGTAATGGCGGTAGACTTTAATCCGCGCTCGGTGGAGGGAAATTACCAGGTGGCCTCCTCGGGAGGAGGCAACAACGAGATCATCATCTGGAATGCCATCAATGGCCGACAGTTGAAAACCATAAAGGGGAGAGGAAACCCCGTTTGGAGCCTGAAGTACGCCGGCGAAAGTGAACTTCTGATTTCACAAAACCGTCCCGGTGACCGGACGGCGGAGGGCCTTATTTCCTTTGACCTCGCCACGTTTCAGATAGGCCGGTTTGATCAAAAAACGCAACCCTCAGAGGCTGAAGCTAAATTGAAAGGTGTTTACCAGAAAGATCTGTACCAACTCCAGTTGCCAGGTGGAAAGACTATCGTGAATATCCCGGCTGTAGACGGCAGAATACTGGTATTTGAAACACTTCCTGATGGCAGGATAGTGGTAGGTTCTGATTTTTCGCTTAAAATATACAACCCGGGCGGCTACCTGCAAAAGGAGCTGATCGGCCACACGGGTTCTGTGCGGGCATTGGCCGTATCTGAGAATGGAAAGTTCATAGCGAGCGGAGGAGAGGACCAGGCTATAAATATTTGGCTGGCAGATGCCCGCGGGGATGTGCCGTCAATGTGGGAAGTGTATGAAGAAGAGGAATACAGGCAATTTTTTAAGGCCTATGGGCTCGATTCCGTAGCCCGGGTGAACCATGTGGAGGCCTGGGAAAGCGCTATCGAATTCCTGGCCGGCGCCCGGGAAAAAGTGTATCGCGATTTTCAGAAAGCACTGACGGAACTCGGAGAGTTGATACAGCCTGTAGCTACCTTGTTTGTCGCGGATGATTCCGAGTGGATATGCTACACGCCGGAGGGCTATTTTCACTGTTCTTCCACGGGAGGGCAGTATTTCGGATGGGAGCTGAACCAGGGTTTCCATCACCTGGCTGAGTACTACAATGCAGAGCAGTATTTCGATATATTGTTTCGCCCGGATCTGTTGAAGGAGGTGCTGCAGACCGGCAAAAGTGCGCCGGAAATATTGCGCGAAAAGGGCGAGCGCGTATTCGACCTTACCAAGCTGAATCGTCCCTCGGCGGGTTTGTTTGACCAACCTTTGCTTGCGTCTGGTCAAACACGAGGTATAGAGCAAAAAAAGCGCGCCTACCAAACAGAAAATAAAAGAGTAAAGCTGGCTATCGATATTTACGACGGAGGAGGGGGTGTGAAGGAAGTAAATATTTACCAAAATAATAAGCTCATTTTGATAGATGACGAAGTGAAGCTGGTGAAAGAAGAGAAGGCCCGCCGGGAATACGAGGTGGACCTGCTCAACGGCGCCAATGATTTCAAAGTAGTGGTGCTCAATTACCAGAATATCGAATCGCGACCAGATCATATTGTTGTAGAATATGTGGGTGAGCTTATCGCCACCTCCGATCTCTACGTCTTCTCTGTAGGCATTAATCAATATAAAAACTCAGTCTATAATCTAAATTACGCGCAGCCCGATGCCCTGGCTTTTACCCAAAAAATAATGCAGCGCAGCAAGCGGATGTTTAAAAATGTCCACTTCCACGAGCTGTACGACGAAAGGGCCGTGAAGGAAAACATCGTCAATACTTTTTATGATATTATCGCGAATGCCAAACCGCAGGATGTGTTTGTGTTTTACTATGCGGGGCATGGTTCCATTGACGCTACCGACCCCAATGCCGAATACTACCTGGTGCCTCATGATGTGACAAAGATTTATGGAGACACGCAATTGCTGGACGAGAAAGGAATATCGGCTACGGAGTTGAAGCAGCTTTTGGGGTCGGTGCGTAGCCAGAAACAGTTGATTTTGCTGGATGCGTGCCACTCCGGGGGTGCAGTAAAAACCCTCCTCACCCGTGCGGCTGCGTCAGAAGAAAAGGCCATTTTTCAGTTGGCCAGGAGCACCGGTGTGGTGCTGATAGCGGCGAGCGGCACGCAGCAATTTGCCACCGAATTTGAAGCCCTGGGGCACGGCGTATTTACCTATTCATTGCTCGAAGTGCTGGATGGAAAGGGCGACGCAGGGTCTGATCAGAAAATTACGGTTAACGAGGTGAAAGCGTATATGGAAGACCGGGTGCCGGAGCTAAGCCTGGAGCACGGTGGCAAGGCCCAGTATCCCACTGGCTTTAGCAACGGTCAGGATTTTCCGATAAGTTTGATTGTAGAGTGATTGTTAGATACTTGAGCGATGGGATATCCTGACCTGCTGATTCTATTGGATTGAAATCGACAAAAATACATTACACAAAAGGAGGGATTTTCTTCTGCTGGGTCAGGATGTCATCGAGGTTCAGGTTGAGCTCGTCTTTGTAGAGCTGGTAGATCATTCTCCACTCTGTGGGATCCATGAAGCCGTCCGCGTTGGCAATATTCGACATATACGCGATTATTTTTATTTGATCCTTTTGCGAAAGCTTCTTTAAATCAACTTTTAGGGTTTTGATTAGTTCTTCAGGCTTCTCATTGTCAAGCACAGCCATTTTTTGTGAGAAGACGTCTGGTGGGATTTTTTCTTCCACAATCATCTTTTGCCCAAGTTCCACCTCTTTATCGTCTATCCGGCCGTCGGCGTGGACAATGTAGTGGTAGGCCTTGATCAGGGTATCGGTGAAAAAGGTACGGGAATTTAGGGTCATGGCTAAAAAGCGTTTCGGCTATCATTTGCCGCAGAGCAGTCAAAACTAAAAGATATTGGTCTTTTGGCAAACAACTCTGCGAAATTATTGCAGCATTAATTTTTCCCGGTAGTGGGTGGTGGGTGTTTCTACCGATAGGACATAGAACCCCCTTGGGAGGGAAGAAATATCGATAATCAATTCGCCGGGCTTATCAGCT
>CAYUJK010000087.1:0-7741 GCA_964444895.1 uncultured Roseivirgaceae bacterium | reverse complement strand
GGTAATGGGCAGAATTTCTGGGAGTGCGCACCCTACGCTAATATTTTCGAGGGTGATGAAAGCCGCGCCGCATGCCAGGTTGTTCATTTCGGTGTTTAGGTATTCAGCAGAGCGTGCTACGCTTGAGATTCGAAGCTCGTCTATGCTGCCGGTGAATTCGTTGTTTATGCTACCATCATAAATGCCGCCAATGGTCAGGGGGTAGTTGGTAGGATTGTAGTAGTTGATAGCCGAGGTATTAGATGCGGTAGCTATTTGTGCGCCGTTAAGATACATCGTTTGTACGTAGGTAGACCCGGTATATTCGAAGGTACCCACGAAATGGTACCATTCTCCGTCTTCAATGTCGTCTATGCCATTTCCGTTGCTATCCGTGAGTACATGGCTGCCACTGGTTCGGCCAGTCTGGAAGCCCACCTCCCGGTCGTAGGTGGTAAAGGCAGCATTGGGGCGCATCTCAAGAGTATAGGAGGCGTACGGACTGGATAGCCGGCCTTTGGCAAAAATCTTTGCATAGTCTTTTTGTCCACCATCGCTTTTAAACCACGCTGAAATCGTGAAACTTCCCGAGGGTTCGATGGTAGCATTGTCCGGGATGGTTACATAGTCGCCTGTTCCGTCAAATGAATACGCCGACCCCAATACGCCGTTTGGGTCTATGGCCACATTTCCGAAGGTCGAGCCCGCGCTGTTGAGTCCGGTAGCATCTATAACTGTTCCCGATCCTGGCGCATCCGATAGCTGCCACACACCTATGTAGTTGGCTTCTGTCCACACTTGCGAACTACTTGGGTTGGCCAGTACACCGCTTTGTCCGTAAAACATGTAAAACTCGGTGTTTTCTGTGGCAGAAAGCGTTACCTGTACCCACACGATAAGTTCGCCCGTGGCGGCATCGTATTTTTCAATATAAAATTTGAATTGCTCAGCGGCATCGCTTGTCTCGTTGGCGGCAAAGGCTATATCCCATCCATTTGGTGATTCAATTTTGCCCCCATTTGCCGTGGACCGGAGTTCGGCGTTGGCTTCGATATCGAGCATCAGTGGGTAGTTTACCCAGTCGGTAGTACCCGGTATCATCGTATGCGATACCGTAATTCGCGAATTGTATTGAAAGTCGGCATCTAAAGAAGCCAGCAAAGGGTGGTAAAAAAACAAAAAAGTTGCCCATGTCATTAAAATGACAAAATACTTATTTAAAAAAGTGGCCGGTGCAGGCAAAAATGGCTTCATGTCTTTTGCACATGCCGGAGAAAAATTTCAAAACCGGTTTTTAAAAATCCCCCCGTCATCATAAAGTGAATTGTTTGCGGATGGGTTTTATGTCTGTTTACTATTGATACTTAGGGACTTAATCGGATAACCCCACGTCGGGGAAATGACATAAAATCACAGGTAATTTTAAAGGTAGTTTCGAACATTATTGTCGCTTTCGGTAATTTTAGTCCGGCGTTTATCGCGCCTTAACTTTATTTTTTAAAATTGCGGCATGAAGACAATGAAACGGCTAATTGTAGTATGGATATTTCTTGGGGGTGCTTTTTCGGCGTATGGCTGGGGGCAAACCGGCCATCGCGTGGTAGGGCAGATCGCCTACAACCATCTTACTAAAAAGGCAAAGAAGAAACTGGAACTCGCGTTGCAGGGTGAATCGCTCGCGATGGTTGGAACGTATATGGATGAAATTCGCTCAGATCCCAAATACAGGTATTTAAATCCCTGGCACTATTGCACTATCCCGGATGGCATGACCTACGAAGAGGCCGGTACTCCGGAAGAAGGCGACGCCATCGCGGCCATCCGAAAATTTTATGAAGAGCTGAAATCAGGAACACTCACTGCGGAGGAAGAGAAGTTTGTGCTGAAGTGCCTGGTGCACCTGGTGGCCGACATCCACCAGCCCCTGCACGTAGGCAATGGGAACGATAAAGGTGGAAATGATTTTAAGGTGAAGTATTTCCGAAAGTCCACCAATCTTCACACCGTGTGGGATTCGGGAATGATCGACGGGCAAAACCTGAGCTATACTGAGTATGCCGCGTGGGTGGACAGGGCATCGAAAGAACAAATAGCCCGCTGGCAAAAGGATGACCTGATGGTTTGGGTGGAGGAGTCTATGTCTTACCGAAGCAGTATTTATGATGTGCCCGAGAGCAAAAGTCTTTCGTATCCTTACAGTTATAAAAACCTCCCTATTGTCAATAAAAGACTGTTGCAGGCAGGGATACGGCTGGCAGGTTTGCTAAACGAACTGTACGGATGAAAAAGCTGTTTGTATTTGACCTTGACTTCACGATATGGGATGCCGGGGGCACCTGGTGCGACTGTACCTATCCACCTTACCGGAAACAGGGGGATGTGATCCTTGATGTAGACCAACGCGAAATAAAGCTCTATCCGGATGTTAAGCGGATTCTGGAGCATCTGGCCGATAGTGACAAAATGATGACAGCCGCTTCGCGAACGACGGCGCCGCACATTGCCGGCCAGCTCCTTCAAATGTTTGCCATTGACCATTATTTTCAGATGCCGCAAATATACCCTGATTCCAAGCTCGTACATTTTGCGAAGCTGCGAGAGGCATTTGGAGTGGATTATTCGGAAATGGTTTTTTTTGACGATGAATACCGCAATATCCGGGAGGTGTCGCAGTTGGGTGTGGCGTGTGAATACCTTGAGGAATACGGCGTAACTTGGGACGTGGTTAGTCCCTGGGTTTAGAGGATTGTCGTGGCGGCCAGTGACAAAGGAAATTTCTCCGCGAAAGCCCCTTCTATTTCGACAAGATAAGTCCCTTCTTTTGGAAATTGAGCTTTTCCAGCAGTGCGCGGAGCTGCGGCAGTGATTCTTTTGTGGCACGCCGTTTTTCCCTCACGTGGTAGATTTCTACTTTTCTTCGCTTGCCTTTTAGTTTCAGGTTACCTACTTCCTTGATGTAGTAGTCTTCCGTGTCTTCCATTCTTTCCAACAGGTCGCCGGAGATCAGCAGACTTTTGCGGTACAAGTTGCACATCGACTCTATCCTTGCTGTGGTATTGAGTGTGTCGCCATTGAACGAGATGTCCCTTCGTATGCGTCCTACCTGCAGCACCATTACCTTCCCGATGTGAACTCCTGCCTTGAATTGCGGGGTCAACTCGTATTTCTTTTGATAATACTTTTCTTTTTTCTGGATAATGTTCAAAAAGCTGTAGTACGCCCGGAGAAAGTTGTTGTTTTTGAGCCCGCGGTCTACCGGCCAGGAAATGATGGCGCCGTCGCCGAGGTATTGGTAGATTTCGCCCATGTAGTTGTCCACCACAGCCAGATCGTTGAAGATGTCTTGTACGAGGTGGCTGAACTTCTCGTGAGAGAGCTTTTCGGCAATGCTGGTGGACGAGCGCATATCGAGAAACATGAAAATGCGTTCATCTTCCATAGGCTTGTTGAGAATACCTAATATCCAGTTTTTAAAGTTGCCCTTGCCTACTTTTTTTTGCATTCGCTGGAAGAAATTGTTGAGAAAGCAGGCCAGGTAGAAGTAAACTAAAAATCGTGTGAGGTGTATGTCCATGGCAGGCATCAGGCTTAGAAGCTCCCCTAACGACCGGGTATTTTGTAGCGCAGTGGGCGAGAGCGGGGCCAGCACGAGCAGGAGAAAACCCAAGGCAAAATACAAGATTGAAGGCACGAACGTTACCGCTCTTGAGGAAGAGAGGCGCATGAGGCGGTCGTTGAACAGTGTGTCGAAGAGAGTAAATAGCAGCGCAATCGACAGTGCCAAAAAGAAGTTAGTGACGTACCATGAGTTGATGCTTGTCAGGCTGATGTAATTGCTGAAGAGCTGGTCGTGGCCAGTGAGAAATACGTACAAAAGCAAACTGAGATACCAAAATAGCAGGTGAAAAAGCAGACTTCGGACGAACAGGTGTAGCCGTATAGTGATTTTTTCTTTTGAAAACATGGTTGAGCGTTTCGGTTAGGGAAAATAAAGATACACATCACCGAATCGCCGAGTAAACAGAGAAGGGGACAAACCTTACATGAAACAATAAAGAAGCTTTATTCTATCTAAAACTCATCGAACTGCGATGAGCCGAAGTGTGTGCGGGCCATGGTGGCTTTGGCTACGCGCCCTATGCCCATGACAAAAGCGGCGGTCCGCATGTTTACTTTTCTGCTTTTCATGGTTTTCACGATGTCGGCATACGACCGCGTCATGATCTTGAAAAGCTCTGTATTGATGCGTTCAATATCCCAACGAAACTGCTGGATATTCTGAGCCCATTCGAAATAGCTTACAGTAACACCCCCTGCATTGGCATACACATCGGGTATTACCAATATATCCTTTTTGTTAAATATCTCGTCGGCCTCTGGGTTGGTGGGCCCGTTGGCGGCTTCTACGATGATTTTCGCCCTCACGTCATGCGCATTTTCTTTGGTGAGTACATCGCCCAGCGCGGCGGGAATCAGGACATCGCAGTCCCAGGTGAGTACCTCGTTGCTGCTGAATGCTTCTCCTCCTGTGAACCCTGCCACTGTTCGAGCTACCTTTACATGCTTGATGAGTTCGGCTATGTCCAGGCCATCCTTATTTGCCACGCCGCCTTTATGGTCGCCTACGGCTACGATTTTTGCGCCACGTTCTGCGATCAACCGGGCTGCATGACTGCCCACATTACCAAAACCCTGAAGCGCTACACGCAGGCCTTTGAAGTCCATCTTTTTGTCTTTTAGCGCTTGTTCCAATGCAATGGTTACGCCGCGCCCCGTAGCTTCTTCCCGCCCTTCGGAGCCGAACAGGTGGAGCGGCTTGCCGGTAACTACGCCTGGTGAGAAGCCATAGTATTTGGAATATTCATCCATGATCCATCCCATTATTTTGGCATTGGTGTTCATGTCGGGCGCGGGAATGTCCTGCTTGGGGCCAATGACCTCTTTGATATGGCTTACAAATTCGCGGGTGATGTCGTGAAGTTCTTTTTCTGTTAGGTTTTCAGGGTTGCAATTTATTCCGCCTTTTGCACCTCCGTAAGGGATATTCACAATGGCTGTTTTCCAACTCATGAGCGTGGCCAATGCCGTGGCTTCGTCCTCATCTACGGTGGGATGGTACCGCAGTCCGCCTTTCATAGGGCCGCGAGAGTTGTCGTGCTGCACGCGGTAGCCAATATGATGAAGGAATTCACCTTTTTGGCTTTCGGTGACTACCTCTACTTTTACTACGCGGTAAGGGGTCTGTAGTATGCTTTTGATCTTATCGCCCAGGTTAAGGATCTTGGCGGCCTGCCTGAAATAGTACCTGCTTTCTTCTAACATAGTAGTGGGGTTTGCCTAAAAGAATAAAGAACAAACCCAAAATGAGCATTTTTTAGGCGAGATGCAATTTCTTAGCCATGAGAGTTTTTCCAATGAATCACCTACTGCTGCTCCCTCTTCAGGTACTCGACAAATTTCTCACACAGGTTGTTCATTTCTCCGGCCATAAACTCATCGCCTGTGGCCGTGAGTGCGCTTTGTGCCAGTCCGCCGATGCAGTCAACGTAAAAACGCTTCATGTCGTCCACGGTCATGTCTTTGGTCCAAAGGTCTATTCTAAGGGTGTTTTTTTGTTCAGGATCCCACAGTGAAAGGCTGATAGACTTGGTCTCTTCGGGCTTTTCGCCACTCGGGTGGTCGGTGGCCTGCCACATGATTTTTTCAGGCACATTGTTTTGGTCCAGTTCTACTTCAAAAATAATCTTGCTCTTCTTCATGACAGTATTTTTACAATTTCTTCTTTGTCTCGATGCAACTGATTTACAAGGGCGTCCAGGGATTCAAATTTGATCTCATTTCTTGTCTTTTGCACAAAAAACACCTCGATAAATTCGCCATATATGATTTCATTGAAGTCGTATATATTCACTTCAATTACATGATGCGTGCCACTCACCGTGGGCCTGTACCCAATGTTCAGCATGCCATTGTACATTTGATCGCGCCGTCTTACCCGTACAGCATAAATACCATCCGCCGGGATCAGCTTGTGCTCAAACTCTACCTTAACATTGGCTGTGGGGTACCCCAGTTTCATGCCCAGGCCGTCTCCTTTTACCACGTATCCGCGCAGCGAATAGTCTCTTCCCAGGTACTTGTTGGCAGTAGTGAGATCGCCCTGCTCTATCGCCGAACGGATTTTGGTGCTGCTCACCGCTACATGATCGATGTCTTGTTCGGGAATTTCTTCTACGTCAAAACCATACAACGGCCCGTCTTTTTTCAATTCTTCAAAGCTTCCCGAGCGGTTTTTGCCGAAGCGATGGTCGTAGCCGATCACCAGCTTTTTGGTGCCGATCTTTTCCACCAGTATTTCTTTTATAAAAGCCTCAGACGAAAGGTTACTGAATTCCCGCGTAAAGGGGATGATAATGAGGTGGTCAATCCCCGATTGGCCAAGTATCTCAATTCGCTCTTCAATGGAGGTAAGCAGGTGAAATTTGATGCCGTTGGGATAAAGCACAAAGCGGGGATGAGGCCAAAAAGTGATCAAAACCGTCTCTCCCTGGATTTTATCGGCTATTTCCCGCAGGCGTTGAATAATTTTTTGATGCCCTATGTGTACGCCATCAAATGTGCCACTGGTGACCACGGCGTTCTTTATCTTTTTAAAATTTGAAATCCCCTGATACACTTTCATGCTTGCTGAATCTGGTATTTGGCCACAAATTCTTCAATTTTCATAGCATTCTCAACCGAAAACTCGCCGATCTTTTCGCGGCGTAGTGTTTTCAAATAGGCGCCTGTTCCTAATTTTTCGCCTAAGTCGCGAGCCAGGCTGCGAACGTAAAAACCTTTGGAGCACACCAACCTAAAATGCAGGTAGGGTAGTTGTATAGCTGTGAGCTCGAACACGCGTATAGCCACCGGCTTGGGCTCTATGTGCGCCTCGCCCCCTTTTCGGGCAATATGGTAGGCTCGTTGTCCTTTTATTTTGATGGCCGAGTATACCGGCGGCGATTGGAGGATTTCGCCCTGAAACGTTGCGGCTGCGCTCTTTACCTTTTCTTCGGAGATTCCTGCTATTCCTTTTTGAGAATCAAATGCCGTTTCCAGGTCAAACGATGGCGTGGTTTTGCCTAGCTCTATTGTCCCGGTATATTCCTTTTCCAGGCCCTGGTAGTTGGCTATTTCCTTCGTTTTCTTTCCGGCACATACAATGAGCAATCCCGTCGCCAGCGGATCTAAGGTGCCCGCATGACCTACTTTTTTTACTTTGAGGGTATTCCGTATTTTCCGCACAGCATCAAAGGACGTCCAGCCCTCCTCTTTGTCAATCAGAAATACGGCGCCTTCTTCGTTTATTTTTTCCGAAAGATTCATTTTAAGACATCAACCCGTAACCTACTGCTATGGAGCCTATTACCAGGCAGTAAATAGCGAAATAGATCAACTTTCCTTTCCTCACAATTTTAATCATCATTGAGCAGGCAAACAGCCCTGCCAGGAATGCCGCCAGAAAGCCTGCCACGAGCGATATGGGTGCAATGCCTTCCGCAATGACGGGCTCCTTAAAAAGCTTCAACACTTCCAGCATAGTGGCCCCGAGGATGGGCGCCAGCACCATGAGAAAGGAAAACCGGGTGGCTTCATCCTTTTCTATTCCCATTAAAAGCGCAGTGGAAATAGTGGCGCCGGAGCGCGAGATGCCAGGCAGGATGGCGATTGCCTGGGCTATGCCGATGATAAACGCCTGCTTGAAATTCACCTGGCCTGATTT
>CAYUJK010000086.1:10139-11265 GCA_964444895.1 uncultured Roseivirgaceae bacterium | reverse complement strand
AATACTCCAAAACCTCAAAAAAAGGTTAGTAAACAGAAGAACAACCTCACTCTTTCCTTTTGTAGTGGAATACCAGCTCTCCCACATTCCCATCTTTTTGTTCATTAGCGAGGAATACGGCGATGTGGTCGCGGTCTTTCCGCTGAAAAGTCATGCCTTCAAAGAACAGGTTATCCTTTTCGATTTTAACAAGGGGAAATTCCAACACTTCATCCTTTTCTTCCCATCCAACGAGCGTGGGACTAAAATGCTTGAGTCGCAGGATGAGGGACTGGTTTTCTTCCACAATGCTGAGTAGTTCAAAAAAGCTTGTCTGGTCATTTTTTACCAGTTTGAAACTTCCCATCATAGAATTGCCCAAAGGCTCGCTCCATATTTCCTCACACTGTCCTCCCAAGGCATCCCCAAGCCAATATCCGTGAATCCAGGCTGCATCAGAAATACGGGCCGGGGGCTGAGGTCCGGTCAGCGTGAGTGTGTGCTCTGTGAGCGACTCCTGGGCAGTGGTGTAGTGAAACCCCAGCATGCCCCAAATAAAGCAGATCAGTACCTTTTTCATGGTTGTTGCATCAGCGGTTTGAGTTGCGTTCAAACGTTCATCAGTTCTTCGGTTTCTTGCCTCGTGAATCCCAACTTTTCTCCCACTATGTGAATCAGCTCACGTTCGGCTTCAGAGAAATCGCCGTCTGCGTGGGCCAGCTTGATCATCTCCTGCAGTTGGGTTTCGCGGGCTTCCTGGTTTTGTGGGATCAGGTAAACGTACTCGTGCGCGTATTTCAGCATCAGCTCAAGCCGGTCGAGAGGAATGTGCTGCTCAGTGGCTATTTCTGTGAGTGCTTTGCGTTCCGTCTCATCGATTCGTCCATCGGCAATAGAAAGAGAAACCAGGTTGCGAAAGTGTTGCAGTTTTATTTTGTCCATCGTACTAAAAATAGGATTCATAGAAAAAATCATGTCAATATAGTAAAAACCTTCCGTAAAAAATCTCCGGGTGTCTTACTTATGAATACAAATAATTCTTAATTTGAGTATTATTATTGGCACGTGTGCCTTTTCTTTTTTACCCCTAAACAAACTTTTTTATGAACCGATTGACGATTTTCGCCATGCTGCTGCTGTGGGCGGC